>CAZAGL010000168.1:0-5547 GCA_964484435.1 uncultured Caulobacteraceae bacterium | reverse complement strand
TGAGATAGCCTTTGGGCAGGCGCTGGATAAAGCCATGGGCACGGGCGCGCTGGGCCGCGTGCTCCACCTCCGCCGGGCTGGCCCCTGGGCGGGCATAGGCGATGTTTTCAAACAAGGAGCGGTGAAACAAAGCGGGGTCCTGCGGCACCAAGGCCATGGCTGCGCGCAGCCCCGCTTGGCGCACCTTGCGCACATCCTGGCCATCGACCCAGATCTCCCCCTCTTGGGGATCGTACAGGCGCTGAAGCAGCTTGACGAAGGTCGATTTGCCCGATCCGGTGGCCCCAACCAGGGCCACCGTCTCGCCCGGATGGATCAGGATGGAAAACTGATCAAACAAGGGCTGGGGCTGGCTTTGATAGCGAAAGCGCACATTTTCAAAGCGGACCTGCCCCGGCCCTTGGCGAAAATCCGAGGCATCGGGCGCATCGCGCACTTCGGGGATTTGGCTGCGATAGGCCACAACATCCTGGATATCGGCCAGGCCTTTTTGCAGCGTCTGGATATTCTCGCCGAAGGATCGCAAATAGCCCGAAACCAAAAAGAAGGCGGTGATGGCGAAAGTCGCGTCGCCGGCGCTGGCGCTGCCCTTCAGCCATTGCTGCACCACGAGGCCAACGAGGCCAGCCTGCAACACGAACAACAGCATGTTGTAGACAAACCAGGCATTGGTGCCGCGCTGCCATAAGCGCTCGGAACGCTGGCGCCAGTCTTCCAGAACCGCATCGAAGCGTTGCTCCTCGCGCGTTTCGGCCCCGAAGGCCCGCACCGTGGCATTGGCCCCGATGGCATCGGCCAAAGAGGCCCCGATGCGCGTATCGGCGACATTGGCGCTCGCATAATCGGCCGCCAGATAATATCGGGAGACATAAACCGAAAAGCCGACGAAAATCAAAATCGTGCCGCCCACGAACAGGCCAATCAGCGGCCATTTCAGGGCGGTGATTACGGTGACACCGATCAAAACGGCCCCAGCCGGCAACAGCGTCACGAAAATCGTGTCGGAGATGACATCATAAGCCCACATGGCCCTGCTGACGCGCCGCACGCTGGCACCGGCGAAGGTATTGGCATGCCAATCGCTGGAAAAGCTCTGCACATCCTTGAACGCCCCGGAAACGATGGCCTTCATGTTGCGGGCCGCGAAGGGAATCCAGAAGCGGAAAGACCCGTTGCGGCAAAGATAAAGGACCAAGGCGATGGCGCAGAACGCGCCATAGGCGCTAGCCACCGCATCGCGCCCCAAATTGGGGCCCTGGGCCAAGGCCTCGATGAGGGCGCTGGCCGCCAAGGGCAAAGCCAGATCGCAGGCCACGGAAAGCCCAAAAACCAGGAGAAACCCGAGGCCCAGCAAAGGCTGGGCGCGCCAACGGGCCCATAGGAAGCGCGCGATCTCGATCAGCTTGACATTGCGCTGGCCGATAGGGGGCGCGCTGTCCTCGTCTTCCTCCGCCATGCTCATGACCGGGCCTTGTTTTCCAAATCGCGCAGGGCGTTTTGCTGAATGTCTTCAGCAGATAGGCCGCGCACAAGGTTGCGTCCAGCCGCGCGATGCGCAACGAAAGCGGATGCAACGGCTTGTCAAACCCAAGGCCCAAAACGCTGGCCAGCCTTTGGCCGCGCGGCTCAAAGCCTTGGCGGAGCTTTCGCGCCTCGATCGGCCCATTGGCTGGCGGCTGCTGTTGCTGCCCTGCTGGATGGGCATCGCGCTCAGCCGCACGGGGCAGGCCTTCTTGGCCCAGGATGGCTGGCTGGCCTTGGTGTTTCTGATCGGGGCGATCGCCGCGCGCGGGGCCGGCTGCACCTATAACGATATCGTCGATCAAAGCATCGATGCCCAAGTGGCGCGCACGCGCACGCGCCCGCTGCCATCGGGGCGGATCAGCGAGAAGGCAGCGTGGGCCTGGCTGGCCGTGCAAATCGCTTTGGGCTTCATGGTCTTGCTGATGCTGGAGCCCAGCGGCGCGCTGATCAGCCTGTGCGCCATCCCCCTGGTGGCGGCCTATCCTTTCATGAAGCGCATCACCTATTGGCCGCAGGCTTGGCTGGGGCTGTGTTTTTCCTGGGGCGCGCTGGTGGCCGGGGCCTGCCTGGGCGCGCAATTCCTGGCCATCTGCCTGGTGTTTCTGGGCTGCGTGGCCTGGGTGATCGCCTATGATACGCTTTATGCGCTGCAGGATCGCGAGGATGACGCGCTGATCGGCGTGCGATCCACCGCGCGGCTGTTCGGGGCCCAATGGCGCGTTTGGGTCATGGGCCTTTATGCGCTGGCCTGCGCCTTGTGGCTGGGCGCGGCCTGGCAGGCCGGGGCCTCCATCGCGGCTTTGGCGGGGCTGATCGCCTTGGCCGTTTTGGCCCAATGGGGCTTGGCCCGCCTGCCCGATGCCAGCCCCGAACAGGCTTTGCGCGCCTTTCGCGCCAATTCGCTGTTTGGCCTGGCCGTGTGCCTGTGCTTTGCCTTCGATTCGATTTGGAAAGGGATATCCGCATGAGTCCAGAGGCCCATCTCGCTTCGGTCTGCCCTGGCATGGCCGCGCTCATCCCCTTGGGCCCGGACATCCGCCTCAACCCCGAACCCGGGCGCGAGCCCTATGAGGCCTTGGTGCGCTCGGTGGTGTTTCAGCAGCTTTCGGGCAAGGCCGCCAACACCATCCTCAACCGGGTCATCGCTTTGTTCCCGCAAGACGGCTTTCCCCCTCCCGCTGCGCTGCTGGGCGCCGATCCCGAGGCATTGCGCGCGGCCGGGCTCTCGCGGCAAAAGATCGCCGCCGTGCGCGATATCGCGCAAAAGCGCCTGGATGGCATCATCCCCCCGCTCGGGGAATTGGACAGCCTCAGCGATGAGGAGATCATCGCCCGCTTGACGCAGGCGCGCGGTGTCGGCCGCTGGACGGTGGAAATGTATCTCATCTTCACGCTGGCCCGGCCCGATGTGCTGCCCATCGACGATCTGGGCGTGCGGCGCGGGGCGGAAGTGACATTCGCGCGCAGCTTCACCCCCAAGGAATTGGCGGCCTATGGGCAGATCTGGGCCCCCTGGCGCTCGCTCGCGGCGCTACATTTATGGGCCGCCTCGGACCGCGCCAAGCCCAATGGCCGCCCCGATTGATCGCAGATCGCAGCGCTTTCATCCTCAAAAATACGCGGGTTTCGCGCCCGGTGCACTGCCCGGAAATCCAGCTGCATCTGGCCGATGATGCTGTGGCCCTTTGGCAATTGACGGAAGAGGAATTGGGCCGCCTCGGGCTTGATCCACCGTTTTGGGCCTTTGCCTGGGCCGGCGGCCAGGCCTTGGCCCGCTATCTGCTCGATCGCCCGCACATCGTGCACGCCAAGCGGGTGCTGGATCTGGCCTGCGGCTCGGGCCTTGGGGCCATCGCCGCCATGCTGACCGGCGCGGCCAGCGCCCTCGCCAACGATATCGATCCCTTCGCGGCGGAGGCGGCCCGGCTGAACGCCGATCTCAATGGCGTGCAAATGGCCGTGCATTGCGGCGATCTGATCGGCCAGGATCTGGCGCATGATCTGATCTTGGTTGGCGATGTGTTTTACGATCGCGATCTGGCCCAGCGTTTGTTGGCTTGGCTGCGCCGGCATCAGGCGCGCGGCGTGGAGGTTTTTGTCGGCGATCCGCGCCGCGCCTATTTCCCGGCCGATGCCTTCGAGGAAGTGGCCCATTACAGCGTGCCAACCAGCCGATCCCTGGAAGATGCCGAAATCAAGCAGACGGGCGTTTGGCGGCTGAAGGCGTAAAACCGCCTCGCTTTGCCCGATCATTTCAGCTTTCTGGGGGTTATTGATGGGCCCCACCTGCGCGGGCTTGACCCGGTTTGCAACCTCGGCGAGGAAATACGCAGCGATCTTGTCCGGGGATTCCGCGCATGCTGGGCCGCAAGAAACAGACTGGCAAGAGAAGCAACCTGCTCGATCTCGGGGCAGGCAACCAAGTGAAGATGCGGGCCGATGCCATCGCGCTGGAGATGGCCCAGGCGCAAATCGTCTTTGAGCAGCTGATCGCGCTGGAAGCCGCCTATGATGCGCGCCTGGGTGAGCTTTATGCCGATGATGGCGTCGTGATTGAGCGCACGCTCGATCAAGGCGTGGTGCGCCGCACGCGCGAAATCCCCGTGCCGCGCTATCGCGCCGCGCTGGAAGCCTCCTTGGCCTTTTCCAAAAAAGCGCGCGAGCGGTCTTTCCACACGCAAATCCTTGCCGATCACCAAGGCCCCGGCTGGGTGACGGTGCGCTCGATGCGGCGCTCCAGCCAGGCGCGCCAGCCCGCCCCGTATGAAGTGACGCTGCGCCGCGAGCCGGATGGCAATTGGCGCATCGCCCGCGAAACGGCGACTTTGTTGCTGTGACACGCTGCCCGGAATGTAGTCGCGTCCCGCTTGCGAATGCGCCCGATGCCCGCCACCATGGCGCATGGCCTATCAATCCTTGCGTGAATTTATTGCCGTTTTAGAAACCGATGGGCAATTGGCCCGCGTTTCAGCTCCGGTTTCCACGGTGCTGGAAATGACGGAAATTCAAACCCGCCTGCTCGCCGAGGCGGGCCCGGCCGTGCTGTTCGAACAGCCCATTCAGCCCGATGGGGCGCGCGCCAGCATGCCGGCCTTGGCCAATCTGTTCGGCACCGTAAAGCGCGTGGCCATGGCCGTGACCATGGATGGTAAGCCGCGCCGCACAGCCCAGGATCTGCGCGAGGTTGGGGAATTGCTGGCCTTTTTGCGCCAACCCGATCCCCCACAAAGCCTGCGCGAGGCATTCGATCTGCTGCCCATCGCCCGCACGGTGATGTCCATGCGGCCCGGGCGCGTGGCCAAAGCCCCCTGCCAGGAATTGATCTTTGAGGGCGATGCCATCGATCTGCGCCAATTGCCCATCCAGACCTGCTGGCCCGGTGAGCCGGCCCCCCTGATCACCTGGCCCTTGGTGGTCACCAAGGGGCCGGGGTCAAGCCGCGAGGACAATTACAATCTCGGCATTTACCGCATGCAAGTACTGGATCGGCGGCGCACCTTGATGCGCTGGCTGGCCCATCGCGGCGGGGCCCAGCATTTCCGACGCTGGAAAGCGGCCAATCGCGCGCCTTTGCCGGCCGCCGTGGTCATTGGCGCGGATCCGGGCTGCATCCTGGCGGCCGTCACCCCCGTGCCGGACACGCTTTCGGAATACCAGTTCGCCGGCCTGCTGCGCGGGCGCAAACTTGATCTGGTGCCCTGCAAGACCATCCCGCTGGAAGTGCCGGCGCAAGCCGAAATCGTGCTGGAAGGCCATGTCATGCTGGAGGAATATGGCGATGAAGGCCCCTATGGTGATCATACCGGCTATTATAACAGCGTGGAGCCCTTCCCGGTTTTCCAGATCAGCGCCATCACCATGCGCAAGGATCCCCTCTATCTGACCACCTTCACCGGGCGCCCCCCCGATGAGCCTTCGGTGCTGGGCGAGGCCCTCAACGAGGTGTTCATTCCGCTGCTGCGCCAGCAATTTCCCGAAATCCAGGATTTCTGGCTGCCGCCGGAGGGGTGCAGCTACCGCATC
>CAZAGL010000167.1:0-5569 GCA_964484435.1 uncultured Caulobacteraceae bacterium | reverse complement strand
ACACTCTGTCACCAGAACCGGATTTTGAGTCCGGCGCGTCTACCAGTTCCACCACGCCCGCGGAGGAAAGCCGCACTATCTTCCCCCGCTTTCGGGGTCAAGCGGCTTGTGTGTCATCGTTTGGTCGTTTCTTGCCTTGAGACTGGCCGGCAGGGAGGAAAGATCGATCGGATCGAGGCGATGTGAAACTGGAAGGCGCGCCGTGTGCGCGAAATTTGCGGGCTTTGACGGCAGAGCTGTCTATGCTCGCGGCGTAAGAAGAATGGGCTTGGGTTCAGTTCGCGTTCAGCGCGCTGGGCCCATAAAAAGCGGCTTTGGTGCCATTGGCGCGCAAGGAGGCAAATGTGCAGGGGTTTGGGTTGAAACTGGGCGCTTTGGCGCTGGGGCTTGGCTTGGCATGTCCTTCCATGGGGTGGGCGCAGTCTGCCGGGCCTGGCGTGCCCGCGCCTGCTGCGTCGGCCGCTTCGCCCGCGGCACCGGCCGCCTCCGCCATTTGGCAGGAAGATGCTAAGGTGTTCGTGCAGAATCTGCTGATCAAGCTGGCCGCGCCGGGCAAGGATGCCTCCCTTACCGACGCGCAAAAGGAAAAGGCCCTGGAAGCCGTGCTTGCTAAAAACCTGGCGGTCCAGCGCATGGGGGCCATTTTGCTGGGCAATAACCGCAATGCGGCCAGCCCCGCCCAATTGGCCGAATATAATCGCCTGGTGCCCGCTTATGTCGCGCGCACCTTCGCCGAGCGCATCGATGAATTGGTGGCGCAAAATCTGAAAATGGGCGCGACCTCCTCGCGCAGCCCCCGCGAGGTGATCGTTTCCACCGGCTTTGCCCGCAAAAACAATCAGGGCGATGTCAAGGTCAATTGGCGCACCGTGCGGGCGGGCACCGGGCCGATCCAGGTGCTGGATGTTTCCGTCAATGGCGTTTCACCGCTCATCGTGCAGCGCGAGGAGTTCAATTCCATCGTCAAGCAAAAAGGCTTTGAGGGGCTGCTCGTGCGGCTGCGCGCCAATTAACTTTCGCGCACCAGGACGAAGCGGGCCGCCTCACGCAGCACATCGGCGCGGGGGCCAAAGCCATCGAGATGGGCGATGGCCCGCTCGGTGATGCGGGCCGCTTCGGCCTGCGCGCCCTTTAGGCCCAGCAATTTCACGAAGGTGGCCTTGGCATGGCCTTCATCCTGGCCGGCCGGCTTGCCCAGGGCCTGCGTGGTGGCGGTGACATCCAAGATATCATCGGCGATCTGAAAGACGAGGCCGACATCGCTGGCATAGGCATCGAGGGCGGCCTCCTGCGCGGGGCTGGCGCGGCCCAGAATGGCCCCGGCCCGGGCGGCATAGCGGATCAGGGCCCCGGTTTTCAGCGCCTGCAGATTGGCGACGCCCGCCAGATCCAGGCCGTCGCGCTCGTGCGATAAATCGATCATCTGCCCACCGACCATGCCCTCGCAGCCGGCCGCCTTGGCCAGTTCCTGGATCAGGCGCAGGCGCACGTCCCCATCGGCATCGGTGGCGGCATCGGCCAGGACTTCAAAGGCGAAGGTCAAAAGGCCATCGCCCGCCAGAATGGCCACCGCCTCGTTGAAGGCCTTGTGCAAGGATGGCCGCCCGCGCCGCAGATCGGCATTATCCATGGCCGGCAGATCATCATGGATCAGGCTGTAACAATGGACCATTTCCAGCGCCGCAGCCGCGCGCAGGGCACCCAGGCGCGCTCCGCCCAGCAGATCGGCCCCGGCAATGACCAAAAAGGGGCGAAAGCGCTTGCCGCCATCCAGGGCCGAATAGCGCATCGCCTCCAGCACGCGCCCGCGCGGCCCGGCCACCGGGGCCAGCAGGGAATCGAGCATGGCGGTGGTTTCTGCGGCGATCTCGCGGATTTGACGTTCGAAATTGGAATGCATGCACACGCGCCTTCGGAAAAACTTATGGGGCAGATTGGCGCTGCATAGAACGCCGGCGTAATGCTGCAAACGCTTTTTCGTGATCACCTGGTTTTGTGTGGCTTGCGGGTAACTCCCCTGGCCTGCCAGCAGCAAAAAGCATGGCTTTCGCAATTGTCCCATGCCGGGACTGGGGAATTCGCGCTTGCGAAAGGCTGCGGAAGCCGATAGGCGAAGGCAGGATTGGTGCGGCCTGGATGTGGTTTGGCGGAAGCCGTCTTGCATCAGGCATTGCGCTTTCGGGGTGAAAGCAACGCTTTTTAGGGAAATTTGAGGCTGCTGATGAGCAATTCGCTTGAACCCTTGCGCGTGGTGCTGGCAAAGCCGCGGGGCTTTTGCGCCGGCGTGGAGCGCGCGATCGAGATCGTCGAGCGCGCCCTCGAAAAATTCGGTGCGCCCGTCTATGTGCGCCATGAAATCGTGCACAACAAGCATGTCGTCGAAAGCCTTAAGCATCGCGGCGCGGTGTTTGTCGAGGAGGTCGATGAAATCCCCGAAGGGGCGATTACGGTGTTTTCCGCCCACGGCGTATCCAAGCGCGTGGAAGGCGATGCCAAACTGCGCACCCTGGAGGTGATCGATGCCACCTGCCCGCTCGTCACCAAGGTGCACAAAGAGGGGCGGCGCTATGCCGCGGCGGGTTATGACATTATTTTGATCGGCCATGTCGGCCATCCCGAAGTGGAAGGCACGGTGGGGCAGATTCCCGGCCGGGTGCATGTGCTCTGCACGGAAGAGGAAGTGGCGGTGGTGCAGGTCGCGGATCCGCAGCGCGTCGCCTTCGTCACCCAAACCACGCTTTCGGTGAACGACACCAAGCAGGTGATCACCGCGCTGAAACAGCGCTTTCCGGCCATCAAGGGCCCCGATACGCGCGATATCTGCTATGCCACGCAAAATCGCCAGGCCGCCGTGCTGAAAATGACCGAAGAGGTAGATTTGCTGTTGGTTGTCGGGGCGCATAACAGCTCCAATTCCAATCGCTTGGCGGAAATCGGCACGCAGATGGGCGTGAAAAGCTTTCTGATCGAAGATGCCAGCCGCCTGGATGCCAACTGGCTGGAAGGCGTGCGCACACTGGGGTTGACGGCCGGGGCCTCCGCGCCCGAGGCCTTGGTGCAAGGCGTGATCGCGCGCCTGGCCGAATTGCGGCCATTGCAGGTGTTCACCCTAGACGGCGTGGAAGAAAACGTTCATTTTCGGCTTCCGCCCGAATTGGAAACCGAAGCCGATCGCGTGGCGATCACCTCCGACATGGAGCTCTAACGAGCCCCCAAGCAGATGCCCAGGCAGTTGAGAAGGACGCCCGTATGACGGTCCCTGTTCGCCAATCCTTTGATATGGCAATGTATATTTTCGGCCAAAAGCTGAAGGGCAATAAGCATTATCCCTTGGTGCTGATGCTGGAGCCTTTGTTCAAATGCAATCTGGCCTGCGCCGGCTGCGGCAAGATCGATTATCCCGATCCCATCCTCGATAAGCGCCTTTCGGTGGCCGATTGCCTCAAGGCTGTGGATGAATGCGGCGCGCCGATGGTGGCCATTCCGGGCGGCGAGCCCTTGCTGCACAAGGAAATCGGCGAGATCGTTGCCGGCATCGTGGCCCGCAAGAAATATGTGTCCTTGTGCACCAACGCGCTGCTGCTGGAAAAAAAGCTCGATCTGTTCACGCCATCGCCATATCTGCAATTTTCGGTGCATTTGGATGGCTTGAAAGAGCATCACGATCGCGCCGTCAGCCAGAAGGGCGTGTTCGATCGGGCCGTGAAGGCGATCAAGGCAGCGCAGGCCAAGGGCTTCCGCGTCACCGCCAATGCCACGATTTTTGATAATCACCCGGCCGAGGATGTCGCCGCCTTCCTGGATTATTGCCAGGAATTGGGCGTGGCGCTTTCCATCTCGCCCGGTTACGCCTATGAGCGCGCGCCCGATAAGGAGCATTTCCTCAATCGCCGCAACACCAAGGAATTGTTCCGCGATATCTTTGCGCGCGGCAAGGGCAAGAAATGGGCCTTGACGCACTCGCCCCTGTTTCTCGATTTCCTGGCCGGCAATCAGGAATATCTGTGCAGCCCCTGGGGCATGCCCACGCGCAATGTGTTCGGCTGGCAACGACCCTGCTACCTCCTTGGCGAAGGGTATGCCGAGACCTACAAGGAATTGCTGGAAACCACGGAATGGGAAAAATACGGCACCGGCCGCTATGAAAAATGCGCCAATTGCATGGCCCATTGCGGTTATGAGCCGACCGCGGCCGATGATGCCATCAGCCATCCCTGGAAATTCTTGACGCTGGCGCTCAAAGGCATCCGCACCGAGGGGCCGATGGCCAAGGAAATCCCGCTTGATAATGCCCGCCCGGCCATCGATGTCCATGAAAAGCTGGTGGCTGAGCAGATGCAGAAAATCCACGCCGCAGGCGTGAACAAAATCCCGGCCGAATAAGCCGGGATATTGATCAGATTCCGGCGCTCGCGGCGGGCAGCATGTCGGGCAAGCCAAGCAGGGTGCCTGCGGCCCGGCGCAGCGCGGCCAAGGCCTTGGCATTGGCATCGGCAAGCCGCAAGGCCAAAGGCAAATCCCAAGGCGCGCGCAGCAAGGCCAAAGCCGCCCTGAAATCATCCACCGATCCATCTTCGCGCATCAGGCCCATCGCCCATTTGGGCAAAGCCGTGCGTGCATCATCGGCGATGGCCCGCACCGCCGCCCAAGGCCGGCCGGCCTCGCTGGCCGCGCGCGCCACGCCATGGGTTTCCATGTCCACGCATTCGCCGCCGCCGCTGGCCAAGCGCGCCTTGCCGATCGGGCTGAGCACGGCCTGATCCGCGCCGGCCGCCGCGGCCAAGCGCACGGGCTGGAGCAATTGGCTCAAGGCTGCCAATAGTGCAGAATCGGCGTGGATTTCCCCGCCATCGGGCAGATGCACCCGGCCATTGAGCAAGAGATCACCCGGCCGCAAATCGACGGCAAGGCCGCCCGCCAGCCCAAAGGAAATCAGCATGCGCGCGCCATCGCGGGCCAGGCCCTTGGCTTGTTCATGGGCGCGCAGCGCATTGGCCCCCGAAACGCACACGCGGAAGCGATCCGCCGGCAGATGGGCCAAAGTGCGCGCTTCCGATTTGAGGCCGCAAACGATGCCGATCACGGCGCGCCATCACATGCCATACGCCACCCTCGGATCATTGGCGCGCATCAGGTTTTGATAGCGGGCCATGGCCCAGAGCGGGAAATAGGCGGCATAGCCATAATATTTCAGGTAAAAAACCCGAGGAAAGCCGGTGCCCGTGTAAAATTCCTCGGCCCAGCGGGCCCCTTCGCGCGGGGTGCGTTCCAGGAAGGCGATGCCCGCTTGCGTCTGCGGGCTGGCCACTTGGCCGGCGGCCATCAGCCCCATCAGCGCCCAAGCGGTTTGGGAGGGATTGGAGGCCTGCGCCTCCCCCCGGCGATGGGCGTGATAGGTGGCCAGATCCTCGCCCCAGCCCCCATCGGCGCGCTGCATGCGATTGAGATAGTCCACGGCGCGCACCATGCAGGGATCATCCGGGGCCATTCCCGCGGCATTGAGCGCGCACAGCGCCGACCAGGTGCCATAGACATAATTGGCCCCCCAGCGGCCAAACCAGGAACCATC
>CAZAGL010000166.1:0-5577 GCA_964484435.1 uncultured Caulobacteraceae bacterium | reverse complement strand
TGAACGGGGTGGCCAGCCATGCGCCCTCCTGATTTTTGGGCCAGGCGCAGCAAAAGCTGGCCCCCGCCCATGGCGCAATGGGCCTTGACGCCCGCCTCTTGGCTCTATGCCGAGATCGTCAAACGGCACCTGGCGCGCCAAACCGGCGCGGAGATCGCGGCCAAAGTGATCAGCATTGGCGGCGTCAGCATGGGCGGCTCAGGCAAAACGCCGTTGGCCCGCGCGGTGCGCCAGCGCGTAATCGCATTGGGGCGGGTGGCGGGCGTCCTCTCGCGCGGCTATGGCGGGGCGGCGCGCGGTTGCCATATCGTCGATCCCATGATCCATAGCGCCAAGGATGTCGGCGATGAGCCCTTGTTGCACGCGCAAGATGGGCTGGCGCTGATCAGCCGCGATCGCCTGGCCGGGGCGCAGGCGGCCATCCATGCCGGTGCCGATGTCCTCATCCTCGATGACGCGCACCAGAATGCCAGCCTGCGCAAGCATCTTTCCTTTCTGGTGCTGGATGGGCCGGAAGGAATGGGCAATGGAGCGGTGTTCCCGGCGGGCCCGCTGCGCGAACCGCTGGAGCGGGCCTTGACCCGTGCCGATTGTCTCGTGTGTGTCCATGGCGCAGCCGCCCCCGATGGCTGGCAGCGGCCGGTTTTGCACGCCAGATTGGTGGCCGATGGGCCAGCCCCGCAGGGGCCCTTTCTGGCCTTTGCCGGCATCGCCTTTCCGGGCCGCTTTCTTGAGACTTTGCGGGCCAATGGCGCGGATATCGTCGATCTCATCCCCTTCCCCGATCATCATCCCTTCACGCCCAACCAATTGCACAGGCTGCACGCGCTGGCCCGCCATCACCAAGCCCGGCTGATCACCACGCAAAAGGATTGGATCCGCCTTGCGCCCGCAGCCCGCGCGGACATCCTTCCCTTCGGCGTTTCCATGCATTTTCAGGATCGCGATCTGCTCGATCACGTATTGCGCCAGGCCTTGGATGGCCCGCCATGAGCAAAGCCGGCAAAGGGAAATGGCACCATCGGCTCGAAGCGCTGGGCTTTGATGCCCTGATGGGGGGGCTCGGCGCGCTGCCCCTCGATACGGCCAGCGCATTGGGGGCAAGATTGGCCCGCCTGCTCGGCCCCGGCCTTGGTGCCCACCGCACGGCGCTGCGCAATCTGCAATTGGCCTTTCCCGATTGGCCCGCCGCTCGCCGCCAAAGCGTGGCCATGGACATGTGGGCCCAGATCGGGGCCAATATCGGGGAATTTCCGCATCTCCATAAACTGGATCCTTACGGCCAGGATGGCCGCGTGCGGGTGCTGGGCACCGAGCGGCTGGATGCATTGCGCGCCTCCGGCCGGCCAGCCGTGTTCTTTTCCGGCCATTTCGCCAATTGGGAAATCATGGCCGCCGCGCTGGTGCAACGCGGCCTCGTTTGCCATGTCGGCCATCGCCCGCCCAATAACGCGCTGATCGCGGCGCGCATTGGCGCGGTGCGCGAGGGCTATGGCGTCACGCTGCAGGCCGCGAAGGGCCGCCTTGGGGGCTTACAGCTGGCGCGTGCGCTGGCGCGCGGGGAAAGCATCGCGCTATTGAGCGATCAAAAATACAATGAGGGCGTCAGCGCGCCATTGTTCGGCCATGCGGCGATGACGGCGGATGTCGCGCCGCGCCTTGCGCTACGCTTTGGCGCGCCTTTGATCCCGCTCCATGTCGTGCGGAAAACCGGCGCGCATTTCGAGGTGCATGTGCACGAGGCCATACCGCTGCAGCGCGATGCCCCCCTGGAAGAGGCGGTGCTGGACGGGGTGCGCCAGATCAACGCCTTTATCGAGGCCTGCGCGCGCGCCGCGCCGGAGCAATGGTTTTGGGTGCATCGGCGCTGGCCCAAGGCGGCCTGGGGCTCACTGGGCGGGGCTTAGCGGCGTTTGCACCAGCACGCTGGGATCAAGGTTGCGATCGCGCCATTTCAGGCGCCAGCACACATGGGGCCCCGTGGCCCGGCCCGTGGCACCAACGCGCCCCAGCTGATCGCCCGCCGCGACCTCCTGGCCTTCCTGCACCGAAATCTCGCTGAGATGCAGATACATCGAAGTCAGCCCCTGGCCGTGATCGATAAAAATCAGCCCGCCTTCATAATGCAGGCCGCTACGGGCGAAGGTGACTGTGCCGGATGCGGGGGCGTTGAGGCGCGTGCCGATGGGATTGGCGATATCCACGCCATAATGGGGCCTTTTGGCCACGCCATTGAGCACGCGCGCATCGCCGAAAGCCCCCGAAATGCGCCCCGTGCGCACGGGCCAGATCCAATTTTCCAAGAAGCCGGTGCCCGATGCCCGGCTGGCCAAGGCGGCCGCCTTGGCTTTGCTGTCGCGGGCGATGCGCGCCAGGACAGCCTGGGAGGTCGGCGTGACCGTTTGCTCTGGCAGGCCATCGACGCGCTGGATATTCCAGGCGCGTGGGGTGATGGCCAGATCGATCGCCGTTTCTTCTTTGCCATCACGGGCCAGCACATGGCTGATGGCCGGGGCATCGCGATCAAAACCGATGACGGCATGGCCGCTGGCATCGGCGCGCAATGCGATGCCATCCACCAGCACTTCTGCACCGGGGGCGGTGGTGCACACGGCCAGCCCGCCTTGCACCAAATGGCCTTGGCAGGCCAGGCCCAGAACCGCCGCGAACAGCGCGCCAGCCGGCATCAGCCGCACGCCCGCAAAGCTTGCCAACGCTGCACCGCAAACTCTGCGGAGGCATAAGCCTCTTGGCGCTCGGCGTTCCAATAGCGCAAATCTTCCAGCGCGATGGGCTGGCCAGAAACGGCGCAACGCACAAAGCGCCCGGGGCGCAAGATTTCCAGATCATTGGCGAAATAGCGGACGCTGGCCATTTCCCCATTCTCGTTCACGCGATCCAACATGTTCAAAACAGGCTGCCTTGTTCCTGGCCGCCGCCCCTTTTGCGTTTCTTTGGCGCGGATCCGCCCGCGCCAACCATGACAGGGATGATGCCATCAGCGAAGGCCAAGTCCAAGGCCTCGCCTGCATGGAGGCCAGCCGCGGCGCGAACGATCTCCCCGTCGGCCCGCATGACCAGGGCATAGCCGCGCGCCAACACGCTGCGATGGGACAGGGTTTCGAGCATCCGGGACTGGCCGGCCAGCGCACGGGCATGGCCCACAAGGGCGCGCTCCACGCTCGGTTGCAGGCGCGCGGCGGTTTGGCGCACGCTCCGGGCGCGCTGCAGGTGATTGTGGGCCTCGATCTGTTTGAGGCGGCCAAACACCTCCTCCAGCCGGCCGCGACGGCGCACCAGATCCTGGATCAGCGCCTGCGGACGTAAGCGCCCGGCGCAGCGATCAAGGCCGGCCTGCGCCAAGCGGGTATTGGCCAAAAGCGCCAGGCGCAGGCGATCCCCGAAATGATCGAAGCGCTGGCGCGGGCCGCTCAGCAGCGCCTCAGGGCGGGGCAGGCGGGCGCTGAGCCCCCTGGCCTCCATCCACCGCCGATCCAGCCCCCGCCCCAAGGCACCCGCCAAGCGGGCCCCGCTTGCCTCCACGCGCTCCAGCAATTCCAGGCGCACCGGAACGGCGATTTCGGCGGCGGCCGTCGGCGTGGGGGCGCGCCGATCGGCAGCAAAATCGATCAGCGTCACGTCGGTTTCGTGGCCCACGGCGGAAATCAGCGGAATGGTGCTGGCCGCCGCGGCCCGCACCACGATTTCTTCGTTGAAGCACCACAAATCCTCGATCGAGCCGCCCCCGCGCGCCACGATCAGCAGATCCGGGCGCGGCACAGGCCCGCCAATCGGCAAGGCATTGAAGCCCGCGATGGCGCGGGCGATCTGCTCGGCCGCCTTGTCGCCCTGGACCAAAACCGGCCACAGCAAGACGCGGCGCGGAAAGCGCTCTTCGAGGCGGTGCAGAATATCGCGGATCACCGCTCCGGAGGGCGATGTCACCACGCCAATGATTTCTGGCAAGAACGGCAAGGGCCGTTTGGCGGCCGCATCGAACAGGCCCTCCCCGGCCAAGCGCCGCTTGCGTTCTTCCAGAAGGGCCATCAGCGCCCCGGCCCCGGCCGGCTCCATCCGATCGGCGATGAGCTGGTATTGGGATTTCTGTGGAAAGGTTGTCAGCTTGCCTTCGGCGATGATCTCCAGCCCCTCTTCGGGCCGAAAGCGCAGGTTTGAGGCCGGCCCGCGCCACATCACCAGGGAAATCGAGGCATTGGCATCCTTCAGATCGGCATAGAGATGGCCGGATTTGGCGATCGTGACGCGGCCCAGTTCTCCACGTACCCGCACGCGATCGAAAGTGGTTTCCATCGTGCGCTTGACGGCACCGGCCAGCTCGGAAACCGATAGCTCGGGAAGATTGGTCGTGCTGGTTCCATCCATGATAAGCGAGCCTACGCGACTCGCTCCGGTGCGCTAAGCCCGATTCCCGCCAGAGCGTCATGTTGGAGCATGAGCATGAAGGTTTTGATCGTCGGCGGCGGTGGAAGGGAACACGCTTTGGCCTGGAAGCTGAAGCAAGGCCCGCGCCTGGCCGGCCTGTATTGCGCGCCCGGCAATCCCGGCATGGCCGATCTGGGTGCTCAAATTTTGCCCATCGCGATCGAGGATCTCGCCGGCTTGACCGCCTGGTGCGCGGGCGAGCGCCCGGATCTTGTGCTCATCGGGCCCGAAGCGCCCTTGGCGAGCGGATTGACGGATCGATTGACCGGTTTGGGCATCTTGGTTTTTGGGCCGAGCCAGGCCGCTGCCCAGCTCGAATCGTCCAAAAGCTATTGCAAGGCGTTTTGCGCCCGCCACGCCATTCCCACCGCCGATTATGTGGTCTTTGAGGATGCGCCGCGTGCCAAAGCCTATCTGGCCCGCAAGGGCCCCCCTTTTGTGATCAAGGCCGATGGCCTGGCCGGCGGCAAAGGCGTGATCGTGGCGCAAACCTATGCGGAGGCCGACGCCGCCATCGATGAAATCCTGTTCCTGCGCAAGTTCGGCTCGGCCGGGAACCAGGTGATCATCGAAGAATTCATGCCCGGCGAGGAAGTCAGCCTGTTTGCGCTGTGTGATGGCGAAACAGCGCTGTTTTTGGGGGCAGCGCAAGATCACAAGCGCGCGTTTGACGGGGATCAGGGCCCCAATACGGGCGGCATGGGGGCCTATGCTCCGGCCCCGATCATGAGCCCGGACATGATCGCGCGCGCCATGCAAGCCATCATCCACCCAACCCTCGCCGGCATGCGCAAGGAAGGACATCCCTTTCGCGGCTTGCTGTTTGCCGGCCTGATGATCAGCGAGGGCCAGCCGCGCCTGATCGAATTCAATGTGCGCTTCGGCGATCCCGAATGCCAAACCCTGCTGCCCTTGCTGAGCGAGGATCTGCTGGATCTGCTGGTGCGCGCCGCCTCCGGCCAACTCAAAGGGCATGCGCCATTGCGTTGGAAGCCAGGAGCCAGCGCCACCATCGTGCTGGCGGCGCAGGGCTATCCCGATCAGCCTTTGCTGGGCTCGGTCCTGCGCGGATTGGCAGCGGCTGGGCAAAACCAGGACGTGCAGATTTTCCATGCCGGCACGCGGCGCGATGAG
>CAZAGL010000165.1:0-5600 GCA_964484435.1 uncultured Caulobacteraceae bacterium | reverse complement strand
AGCGTGCGGCGATAGGCCTGGGGCATCCAATCCTTCGGCTCGATGAAATCATCGGCGGCCACCCGCGCCTCGAAGCGGGCCAGCAGCTCGGCTGGCTCGGTGCTGGCTGGGGCGGCCGGGCCGGGCTTGCCGGCCTGGCTCAAATCGGTGGTGTACATCAAGAAGCTCCACGACAGACACCATCATAGGCCCTGTGGCCTTGTCGATCAATGAAGGCGTGCTCAAACGCGCTCGATCAGCACGGCGATGCCCTGGCCCACGCCGATGCACATGGTGCAGATGGCAAAACGTGCGCCGCGCCGATGCAATTCCTCCGTTGCGGTGATGGCGAGGCGCGCGCCGCTCATGCCCAAAGGATGGCCCAAGGCGATGGCCCCGCCATTGGGATTCACATGGGCCGCATCATCGGGCAGGCCAAGCTGGCGCAACACGGCCAAAGCCTGCGCCGCGAAGGCCTCGTTCAATTCGATCACATCGATCTGGCCCAGGGCCATCCCGGTCTTGGCCAGCAGTTTTTGCACGGCCGGAACGGGGCCCATGCCCATGATGCGCGGGGCGATCCCGGCACTGGCCGCAGCGATCACCCGCGCCCGCGCCGTCAAGCCAAAGCGCGACATGGAGGCCTCGGAAGCCAAAATCATGGCCGCCGCGCCATCAGTGATGCCCGAGGAATTGCCCGCCGTGACCACGCCATCGGCCCGGACGATCGGCTTGAGGCCTGCCAAGGCCTCCAGGCTGGTGGGGCGCGGATGCTCATCGCGCTCAACCAAGACGGGCGCGCCCTTTTTGCTGGGCATCGAGACGGGCGCGATTTCCGCCGCGAACCGCCCGCTGGCCTGCGCCGCGAGCGCGCGCTGCTGGCTGCGGAGCGCGAAGGCATCGCAATCGCCGCGGGCAATCTGAAACTCGCCCGCCACATTCTCGGCCGTTTCGGGCATGGAATGGCTGCCATAGCGGGCCTGCAACACGGGATTGATGAAGCGCCAGCCCAACGTGGTATCGAAGATTTCCGGGCCGCGGGCGAAGGCACCGGCCGCCTTGGCCATCACGAAAGGCGCACGGGTCATGCTTTCGGCCCCGCCGGCGATCATCAGTTCGGCCTCGCTTGTCTTGATGGCCCGCGCCGCCTGGGCCAAAGCCTCCAGGCCTGAACCGCACAGGCGGTTGACGCTGGCCCCCGGAATGGTTTCGGGCAGCCCCGCCAGCAGCAACGCCATGCGCGCCACATTGCGATTATCTTCGCCCGATTGGTTGGCCGCGCCATAGAGCACATCGTCCACCTGCGCCCAATCCAGGCGGGGATAGCGGGCCATCAAGGCCTGCAACGGCCAGGCGGCCAGATCATCGGCGCGCATCTGGGCCAAGGCCCCGCCATAACGGCCGATGGGCGTGCGCACCCCGTCACAGATGAACGCATCACGCATGGGCATCTCCACTGAGGCGCGCGCCGGTGAAGGCGGTGCGGCGCAAGATTTCACTGGGTTGATACAGGCTTTCCCCGGTTTCGGCGGCGATGGCTTCAAGGGCCTGAACGGCGCGCGCCACGCCATAGGCATCGGCCCAAGCAAGCGGCCCGACGGGATAATTGAGGCCAAAGACCATGGCGGCATCGATATCGGCCGGGCTGGCGATGCCATCGCGCAGGCCATCGGCCGCGGCATTGGCCAATTGCAGCCAGGTGCGCAGCACAAGGCCGCCGGGCCTGTCCTTCAGCATCAACCGGGGCAAAGCCGGCCCATCGCCTTCGGTGCGCGCCGGCGCGCTTTCCAGGCCCCGCTCGCAGGCACCGCCGATCCAGATCGGGCAATTGGGCTGGGCCCAATCGCGGACCAGCACGGGGGCCTGGTGTGCCTTGGCCAAAGCCGCGGCGCTGCGCCCATCGCTTTCGAAGCACGCGATGGCCGCGATCTTGGCATGCGTTTGGACATAGGCGATTTCAGGCGCGCCTTGCGGGCCATAAACGCCCTGCTTGGTTTTGCGCCCCAAACGGCCGGCCGCCACCAGGCGCGCCTGGCCCAGCGCCGGCACAAAGCGCGTGCGCCCGAAATAGGCCTCATAGATGGAACAGGCGACGGAATAATTCACGTCATGGCCGATCAAATCGCCCAGCTCCAGCGGGCCCATGCGAAAGCCGCCGCCCAGACGCAACGCCGCATCGATCGCTTCGGGCGGGCCAACGCCCTCTTCCAGGGCCCGCCAGCCCTCCCCGTAAAACGGGCGCGCCAGGCGGTTGACGATAAAGCCCGGCACATCGCGCACCAGCACGGGATGCTTGCCCCAGGCCTTGGCGGTCTCGACGAGCAGCGCGGCGGTGGGAGGGGCCGTCGCCGCGCCGGGCACCACTTCCACCAGCTTCATCACCGGCGCAGGATTGAAGAAATGAAAGCCGCAAAAGCGCTCTGGCGCGGCCAGGCCCTGGGCCAAGGCCGTGATCGAAAGCGATGAGGTATTGCTGGCCAGGATCGCGCCGGGCGCAATGGCCTGCAAGCGCGTGAACACATCGCGCTTGATTTCGGCGCGCTCGATCACCGCCTCGATCAACAGATCGGTGGCGGAAAGATCGTCCAGATCGCCGCTCCAACGGATGCGGGCCAGCACCGCATCGGCCCCGCCTTCGGCCAGTTTGCCCTTGGCCTGCATGGCCTGCAAAGCGGCTTGTACGCTTGCCTGGCCCTTGGCCAGCGCCTCGGGCGAGACATCGGTGATGGTGACAAGGCAGCCCGCCTGCGCAGCGATTTGGCCGATGCCCGCGCCCATCGCGCCCGCGCCCACCACGCCAATTTTTTCCAGGGATCGGTTCATGGCCCTTTGTGCCCCGGCCGCGCCGCGCTGCCAAGCGCCTGTCAACGACAGGCGCGCCGCTTGGGGGCTCGCCTCGTGCCGGCCTTTGCGCTGCGCGCCCTAGCCTGCTAGGCAAGCGGCCATGAGCATTTCGCCGCCGCCCACTTGCTTTCAAGACATCCTTCTCAAGCTGCAAGCCTATTGGGCGGCGCAAGGCTGCGCCATCTTGCAGCCCTATGACATGGAGGTGGGCGCGGGCACCTTGCACCCCGCCACCACCCTGCGTGCCCTTGGCCCCAAGCCCTGGCGCGCCGCTTATGTGCAGCCTTCGCGCCGGCCCAAAGATGGCCGCTATGGCGAGAACCCCAACCGCCTGCAACATTATTACCAGTTTCAGGTGATCTTGAAGCCCAATCCCCCCGATTTGCAGGATCTCTATCTGGCCAGCCTGGCGGCGATCGGGCTCGATCCCTTGCTGCACGACATCCGCTTTGTCGAAGATGATTGGGAAAACCCCACCGTCGGGGCCTGGGGCCTCGGTTGGGAGGTGTGGTGCGATGGCATGGAAGTCAGCCAGTTCACTTATTTCCAGCAAGTGGGCGGGCTCGATGTGCGCCCCGTGGCGGGGGAGCTGACCTATGGCCTGGAGCGCCTAGCCATGTATGTGCTGGGCCATGAGCGCGTTTATGATTTGCCCTATAACGATCCAGACGGGCCCCAGCCTTTGACCTATGGCGATGTGTTTTTGGAAAACGAGCGCCAGCAAAGCGCCTTCAATTTCGAGCACGCCGATACGGACATGCTGGCCCGCTGGTTCGCCGATGCGCAGACGCAATGCAGCGCGCTGCTGGCCTTGCCCCGGCCTTTGCCACTGCCCGCCTTCGATTATTGCCTGAAAGCCTCGCACGTCTTCAATCTGCTCGATGCGCGCGGGGTGATTTCTCCCACCGAGCGGCAAAGCTATATCGCGCGCGTACGCGATCTGGCCAAGGGCTGCGCTCAGGCTTGGGTGCAGGGGCAAATGCCATGAAAAACCAGGCTCGCTGCTTTGCCACATTGCTGGCACAGTTTGAGGAAGCCTGGAGCCCGCGCGTGGTGGGCGAGGTGGATGGGCATATGATCAAGCTGGTCAAGCTGCGCGGCGCGTTTGATTGGCACGCCCACCAGAATGAAGATGAGATGTTTGTGGTGTTGGAGGGCATGTTGCGTATGGAATTGCGCAATTCCATCCAATTGGTGCCCGCCGGCAGTTTTATCATCATCGAAAAAGGCGTAGAGCATCGCCCCGTCGCCGAAAGTGAAGAATGCCATGTCATGTTGATCGAGCGGGCCAGCGTGGTGAACACCGGTGATGGCCCGCAAACATTGCGCACCGTCCTGGATTTGGCGCAATTGTAAGGGGTTGCGTTTGCCATCTCACGCGTGCGGTGATGAGCCTGGAGACACACATCGATGAGCCAGATCCAGCCCATCGCCGTCGAGGCAGAAGCCGGCAAGACCCGGGCACCTCCAAAAACCTATGACCAATCAGCGTGAAATTTGATTCCTTGCGTATGACGGGAGGGATTGATGCGTCAGGCGGGATTGTTAGGATTATCGGAGCATTGGCAGCGGCTGTCGGCCTATGGCGATCCGCTTGAGGAACTGGGCCAGATCATCGATTTTAACGTATTTCGCCCGGTTCTGGCTGCGGCGCTGGCCTATGGCGATGGGACGAAGGGCGGGCGGCGTTGGGATAGCTGTGCCCACAATGCAGGAATGAGCTGAAAACCAGCCGTGCACAGTCGCAAATAACTCCAAGTCACACGAAATCCGGACCCACTTGCCCAATCCGCTCAAATCAAAAGTTGACGGAGGCGCCCAACTTCACGGGCGCGTGATCGCCACGCTCTTTGCACACAACCTGGCGCGCAGCGGCGCGAGATTGCTGTTTGCGGCTTTGCATACTAGTCCTGGGCGCTCATGCATCGACGCACCGACAAGAGGGGCGCGATGGTGGGAGGCGCGAAATGGATAGCAAAGCCTGGCAATGGACCGTATTCGCCGGTTTGACGGCGCTGATGGCGTTGGCCACCTGGTGGCAATCGCGCCGCATGGGTGCGCGCTCGGAAAATTCCAATCGCGAATATTTTCTCGCCGGCGGCACCTTGACTTGGCCGTTCGTGGCCGGCTCCATCACCTTGACCAATCTCTCTACCGATCAATTGGTGGGCATGAATGGCAACCAGATGTTCCTGCTGGCCTGGTGGGAGCTTTCGGCCATTGCCGGCCTGTTGATGCTGGCTTTTGTCTTTTTGCCGATCTATTACCGCAATAATTGCACCACAACCACGGAATTGCTGGAACGAAAATACAGTTCCAAATATCTGCGGGCCACCGTTTCGGTGCTGTTTCTGCTCGGCAATGTTCTCATCTATTTGCCGATCATGCTGTATACGGGCTCGTTGTTTCTGAAAACGCTGTTCGCGACGGGCGTGCCGCTGATGCCGATCGCGACCATGTTGGCGCTGATCGGGGCGGGCTATACCATTTTCGGCGGCCTGCGTTCTGTTGCGGTTTATGATACCATTTCCGGCTTTGGCGTCTTGGGCATGAGCGTTTTGGTGGTCATCTTGGCCCTTTACGCCATCGGCTTTGACTTTTCCGGCATCCCCGCAGAGCGCCTGACCATGCTGGGCGGCCCGCAATCGCCCATTCCCTGGCCGACTTTGCTCACGGGCATGATTTTCATCCAGATGTTTTACTGGAGCACGAACCAGACGATCACCCAGCGGGCCATGGCTTCTCCTAATCTGCGCGAGGGGCAGAAGGGCGTTTTG
>CAZAGL010000164.1:0-5610 GCA_964484435.1 uncultured Caulobacteraceae bacterium | reverse complement strand
GATCCGGATCGATGGCGTGATGATCGGTGATGGCCGGCCTGGGGCGCTCACGTTGGCGCTGCGGGCTGCCTATCTGGAAGCCAATGCCATGCACATTGCCAGTGCGCGTGGTTGACCCGTATATCCTGCGTGCTGGTGTGCGATGCAAAACAGAAAAGAAACGGCCCGATGGAAAAGAAACAAAACCTGCAAGATACCTTCCTCAACGCTGTAAGGAAATCCCGCACGCCATTGACCATATTCTTTGTAAATGGTGTAATATTACAAGGTTATGTGACTTGGTTCGATAGTTTTTGCGTGTTGTTGCGGCGCGATAGCCAAATTCAGTTGGTGTATAAGCACGCGATATCGACCATCATGCCAGGCGGCCCGGTGCAAATGTTCGAAGAAAAACTTGAAGAAGGTGATGAAGACTGAAAAAAGCTGCGCCACCTGAAAACACCCTGGTGATCGAGCCGGTCTTGGCCGGCGGCGGAATGCGTGGCAGTGAGGCGCGCCTGGCCGAAGCCTGCAGCCTGGCGCAGGCCTTGGATCTCTGCGTCGTGGAGCGGCAAATCGTGCCGATGCGGCGCATTTCCCCCAGCGCCTATCTCGGCACGGGGCGCGTGGAGATGCTTCGAGAATTGGTGCAGGCCCACGATGCGCGGGTCGTGGTCATCGATGCGGCGCTTTCGCCCGTGCAGCAGCGCAATCTCGAAACCGCGCTGGTGGCCAAGGTCGTGGATCGGACAGGGCTGATCCTGGAGATTTTCGGGCGGCGGGCACAAACCCGCGAGGGCATTTTGCAGGTGGAATTGGCCCGCCTGGATTATGAGCGCTCACGTCTCGTGCGCACCTGGACCCATCTGGAGCGCCAGCGCGGCGGCCTCGGCAAAACCGGAGGGCCGGGGGAAACCCAGCTCGAACTCGATCGGCGCCAGATCGGGGCGCGGATCGATCGGCTGAAAGCCGAGATCGAAGAGGTGCGCCGCACCCGCGGGCTGCAACGGCGTGCGCGGGCCCGCGCCAGCCTGCCGGCCGTGGTGTTGGTGGGCTATACCAATGCCGGCAAATCCAGCCTGTTCAATGCGTTGACCCAAGCCGGGGTGCTGGCCAAGGACATGGTGTTCGCCACGCTCGATCCCGTGGTGCGCGCCGTGCGCCTGCCGCAGGGCGGGGCCTTTGCCCTTTCCGACACCGTAGGCTTCATTTCCGATCTGCCCACAGATTTGGTGGTGGCCTTCCGCGCCACCCTGGAGGCGGCGGCCGAGGCCGATTTGCTCATCCATGTCCGCGATAGCGCCCATGAGGATTCGGCGGCGCAGAAGGCCGATGTCGAAGCGGTGCTGGAGCAGGTGTTCACCCAGGCCCAGCGCCGGCCCGTGATGATCGAAGTGCTGAACAAGATCGATCTGCTGAGCCCGGAAATCCGTGAGGCCCGATTGCGGCGCGCCGATCCCGCGTACAGCGTGGCCGTTTCGGCCCAAACCGGCGAGGGCCTGGATCGGCTGCTCGAGGCGATCGATCTGGCGGTGTTTGGGGTGCGCCAAGCGATCCGCGTGGAAATCGAGGCCAGCGATGGCCGCACGCACGCCTGGATCCATGCGCATGGCCGCGTGCTGAGCGAGATCATGCAGGACAACGGGCGGGCGCTCGTTACGGCCTTGCTGCCCGAGCAACATGCCGCGCAGCTCGATGCGCATCTGGCCAAACTGCGCCATTCTCCATCGCTTTGGGATTGAATGGCAGTTTTTGCGGCCAAAACGTGCTGATCGTCCTGCATTGTGCGCGCCGCGTCCGAAACCATCTGGGCGAGATTGAGTGCGCCGGTGGCCAGGGGCTAGATGACTTTGGCTGATGGGGCCGGATCACCTGCCTTGCACAGCCCCAAATGCTCAGAAATCGGCCAATTGCTCACGCTTGGCTGAGTTTGCGCAGGCGCCAAGGACAAAGCGCAGAAAATTCGCGCCCGCCTGGCGGGCCTTTCGAGGAGAATCCAATGATCGAACAAAATCGCCGCGGCCTGCTGACAGGCATGGCACTGTCCACCGCCGGGCTGACGGCGCTCGCCGGTGTGGCCACTCCGGCTTATGCCAAAAAGGCCAAGTCCAATCCCGCGCAAGATGCCAATCTGCTCAATGCGGCCATTGCGTTGGAGCATGAAGGCATCGGTGCCTATGCCATCGCGTTGGGCTCTGGCCTGATCCCGCCGGCGGCCGTTGGCCTCGTCACTTCGTTCCAAGGCCACCACAAGCAGCACCGTGATGAGCTTGCGGCTGCCATCCGCCGCCTGGGGGCTGTTCCGGCCGAATCGAAATCGATCGATGAATACGCCAAGGATCTCAATGCCGGCGCAATCACGGGGCTGGTCGATATCCAGCGTTTGGCTTTGCGCCTGGAGCGCGGCGCGGCCAATGCCTATCTCGGCCTCATCGGCCCCATCCAGGATTCGGCTTTGCACCTCATGCTGGCCCGCTTCGCGGCGGACGAAGCCACCCACGCGACGGTGTTCATTCTCGATCTGAAGGAAATGATCCCGACTCAAGCCCCGCTTTACGGCGCCTGAGGTAAAGACACATGGCCCGCCGCTATCTTCTCCTCCTTCTCCCGTTAGCGGCGGCGCTATGCTTGGCGCTTGTGCCCATCCAATCCGCAAGCGCGCAAACTTCCCCCGCGGCCAGCACCAAGGCTGCGGGGGATCCGTTGCGCGGCGGCAAATTGTATGAGGCGCGCTGCGGTGGCTGCCATTCTTTGGATGCCAATCGCATCGGGCCTAAGCATCGCGGGGTTGTCGGCCGGCCGGCCGCCAGCATCCCCGATTATATGTATTCTGCCGCGCTGAAGCGCTCCAAGCTGGTATGGACACCGGCCAATCTCGATCGCTGGCTGACGAGCCCGATCCGGTTGGTGCCCGGCACGCGCATGGCCGCCTCCGTTTCTGTTCCGGCCGATCGCGCCGACATCATCGCCTATTTGGCAAGCACGAGCCCGGCACCCAAAAAATAGGCTGGCGTGGCCCGGGCACGCTGTTGTAACGGATGTGCTCATGGATGTGCTCAGCGATATTCTGCGCCAGGTCAAACTGCGCGGAAGTTTATATTTTCGCACCGAATTTTCAGCGCCTTGGGGCGTGCGCGTGCCATTTTACTCCGATGTGGCGCGCTTTCACATGGTCATTCGCGGCCAATGCTGGGTGGCTGTCGATAAGAAGACCGTTCTGGATTTGCGGGCCGGGGATTTCATTGTCATCACCCGCGGAGCCGAGCATTGCCTGCTCAGCCAGCCCGAGGCCTCCATTTTGGGGCTGGATGATGTCATCGCCAAGTCGGGATTCAAAGGGCAGGGGGCCTTGATGTATGGCGGCGAGGATGCCGCCGCGCAGACCTCCCTGGTCTGTGGTCATTTCGAGTTTGACCCCCTGGGGGGGAAACTCTTCTTGGATTCCCTGCCGCCTTACATCCTCGTGCGCGGCTCGCAGCAGCTCAATTATGGCTGGCTGAATGAAGCCATGAAATTCATCGAGCATGAAATCCAGGGCAATGAAATGGGGGCGGAGGCCATCGTCACCCGGCTTTCGGAATTGCTGTTTATTCGCGTCATCCGCAGTTTGGCCCCTGAGGCCGATGTCGGCGTGTTCGCGGCCTTACGTGATCGCCAGATCGGCCGGGCCCTGCAGGCCATCCATTCCAAGCCCAACGCGCCTTGGACGCTTCTTGCGCTGGCGGCCGAGGCGGGCATGTCGCGCACCGCCTTTGCCGAGCGGGCCAAGACGCTGCTCGGCATGGCCCCCATGCATTACGTCACCTATTGGCGGATGGAATTGGCACGCCAGCGACTGGAAATCAGCGGCGATTCGGTGGAGCGGATCGCCGAGATCGTCGGCTATCAATCCCCGCCTGCTTTCATCCGCGCATTCAAGAAGCATTATGGAATGGGGCCGGGCGGCTATAAAAAGCGCCTGCAGAGCCGGCAAGGTTTCAGCGCTTAGAAGAAGGGTGAAACATTGGGCCCGGCGCGCCATGGCCGCGCATGATCCTGATTGGCGATGAAAGCCAAAGGGCAGAACCATGCGCACCATGTAAAAAACTTAGCTCTGGACGTAATACTTTTCGGAAACGACTTTTCCATTTTGCCATTTACGAACCAGCACTTCATTCCAGACGATGGCTTTGCCATCGCCGCCGGTCATCTTGAACGTCCATTCGCTCATGCCGACATTGTCGCCGATGGAATGGGCGTGCAAAGTGGCCCCGTCAAAGCTTTTCAGGCTGGAGAAAAAGCCGCCAAGATGGGCTTTTTGCGCGGCCTTATTGGCCCGGCTGGAGCCATCGGCTTCGGTGAACACGCAATGATCAGCGTAATACTGATCGATCCCTTCGATGATTTTGCCTTGCTTGGTCATGTCGCAAACGGCCGCTTCGGCTTTTGCCAGATCGGAATTCATGGAGTTTTCCTTGTTCTAGAGAGGCCAGCGAACACGCCGGCAAGTTGGCGAGGCGAAGGTCATCAAGGCGCAAGCGTCTCGCATCCCTTGGCCGGGCACGCGCACACATGGCGATGTTGCGCGCTCGTGCACCATGCGCCGGAAGCCGCCATAGTGTGCTGGCCGTCCATCAGGTGCGAAAACGCCTGATTTTTAGTGATTTTCAATCAGTTGTCGGCGGCCCAAAGCGCGGCTCGCGCTTGGCCTTGAAGGCCCGATAGCCCTCCTGGAAATCCTTGCCTTGGAAGGCGTCTGTAAACAGAGCCCGGCTGGTGGCGTTCTCTTCGCGCTGGCCGCCGGCGTGCAGCGCGAAGAGCCGTTTGAGGCCCTTGTGCGTCGCTGGGGATCGCGCCAGCATGTCCGCCTCCAGTGCGCCCAGCGCCGCATCTAGTGAGGGCGCGGCGATTTCATCGATCAGGCCCCAGGCCAAGGCGGTTTGCGCGCTGATTTGGCGCGCGGTGAACAGCAGCAGTTTGGCCTTGGCCGGGCCGATCAGGGCCTCCAGCCGCACGAGATCGGCCAAGGCATAGAGCAGGCCAAGCTTCGCGGGGGTGATGGCCAGGCGCGCATCCGGCGCGGCAATGCGCAGATCGCAGCACACGGCCAGCGCCAGTCCGGCCCCGATGGCCGAACCCTCCAGGGCCGCAATGCTGGGCAAAGTGCAGGCTTTGAGCGCCGCCAAGGCCGCCTGCATGCGCTCATGGATTTCCCGGGCCAAAGCGGGCTGGGCGGAGGCAGCATGAAATTCCTCGATATCGCCGCCGCTGCTGAAGGTGCCGCCTTGGCCGCGCAGCACCAAGAGCCGGCAATCGCCATGGGCTTCGATCTCGCGCAGCAGGCTGGGCAGCTTGGCCCACATGGCCAGGCTGATGGCATTGCGCGCGCCGGGCCGATCCAGGCTGAGGCGGGCCACCCGGCCTGCGATTTCCAGATGCCATTGGCCGCTCATGCTTTTGCCTCTTGTGCGCTTGCGGGCTGGGATCGTACTCGACGCCGGCCCCCGCTTGCGCCACAAAGCAGGAGGGGGGCGGTTAGCTCAGTTGGCAGAGCATCTCGTTTACACCGAGAATGTCGGCGGTTCGAGCCCGTCACCGCCCACCAGAACGCCTTGCGGTTTCGCACAAAAGGAGCGCCGCCCATGGATGGCG
>CAZAGL010000163.1:0-5643 GCA_964484435.1 uncultured Caulobacteraceae bacterium | reverse complement strand
GAAACGCGCAGCGCCGTCACCGGCGAAGTGGTCGCGCTATCGGCCAGCAGCGCGCCCGATCTCGGTGCCGCTTTGCGCCATGCGCGGCGCTTTGGCGGCCCGGCTCTGCGCAAGCTGACCTTCCCGCAGCGGGCTGGCTTGGTGCGCGCCCTCGCCGAAGCGCTGCTGGCCCGCAAGCAGGAATTGTACGAATTGGGCTATCTGGCCGGCTGCACCAAGGGCGATAGCTGGTTCGACGTCGATGGCGGGGCGGGGGCGCTGTTTTCCTATGCCAGCCTCGGCCGGCGCCAGCTTCCGGATGGAAAGGTGCTGATCGAAGGCGAAAGCGAGCGGCTGGGCAAGCAAGGCAGCTTTCTGGGTCAGCATGTCCTCAATGCGCGCCATGGCTGCGCGCTGCTGATCAATGCCTTCAATTTCCCGGTATGGGGATTGTGCGAAAAGCTGGGCCCGGCCGTGCTGGCGGGCATGCCGGTCCTGATCAAGCCGGCCACCGCCACCGCCTATATCGCCGAGCGCTGCGTGCGCATCCTGACCGAGGCCAATGCCCTTCCGCCGGGGGCCTTGCAATTGGTGTGCGGGCCGGTGGGCGATGCCTTCGATCATTTGGATGGCCAGGACGTGGTCAGCTTTACCGGCTCGGCGGCCACGGCCATGAAGCTGCAGCGCAACCCGATCATCGCCCGCCAGGCCGTGCGCTTCGTCGCCGAGCGCGACAGCCTCAATGCCTGCGTGTTGGGCCCCGATGCCCTGCCCGGCACCCCGGAATTCGAGCTGTTCTTGAACGAAGTGGTGCGGGAAATGACGGTCAAGGCCGGCCAGAAATGCACCGCCATCCGCCGTGCCATCGTTCCGGCTGCTATAATGGGCGAGGTCGAGGCCGCTTTGCGCGCGCGCTTGGCGGCCATCGTCATCGGCGATCCGCGCCTGGCCGAGGTGCAGATGGGGGCGCTGGTTTCTTTGGCCCAGCGCGCCGACGTGCGCGAAAAGATCGCATTGCTTCAAGGCGAAGCCAGCCTGGTTGGCGGCGATCCCGATCACGTCGAGGTGCTCGGGGCCGATGCCGATCAGGGGGCCTTTCTTGCCCCCATCCTGCTGCGCTGCGACAATGCGCAAAGCGCCCGCGCGGTGCATGAGGTCGAGGCGTTTGGCCCCGTCACCACCTTGATCCCCTATGGGGATGGGGCACAGGCGGCGGCGCTGGCCAATCTGGGCGGCGGCTCGCTGGCGCTCTCCGTCATCTCACACGATCCGGAATTTGCCGCCTTGATGGTGGAAAACGCCGCCTGCCAACACGGGCGCGTGCTGCTGCTCGATCGCGATTGCGCCGGCGAAAGCACGGGGCATGGCGCGCCTTTGCCCAATCTCATCCATGGCGGCCCCGGGCGGGCCGGCGGGGGCGAGGAAATGGGCGGCCTGCGCGGCGTTATGCATTACATGCAGCGCACGGCGCTGCAGGGCTCACCGGCCATGATCCGCCGCCTCACCGGAGAACACCAGCCCGGCGCGCCGCTCACCAGCGGGGAGGTGCATCCCTTCCGTCTGCCGCTCGGGCAATTGGCCATCGGCTATACCTTCCACACGCAAGAGCGCGAAGTGACGCTGGCCGATATCGAGCATTTCGCGCATTTCACCGGCGATACTTTTTACGCCCACATGGATGAGGTGGCGGCCGCGGCCAACCCGCTGTTTGGCGGGCGCGTGGCGCATGGCTATCTGATCTTGAGCTTTGCCGCCGGCCTGTTCGTCGATCCCGCGCCCGGCCCGGTTCTGGCCAATTACGGGCTGGAGCATCTGCGCTTTATCAAGCCGCTGAAGCCGGGCGATTCCATGCGCGCCGCCTTGACGGTCAAGGCCAAAAAGCAAACCAAGCCGGATATGGGCGAGGCGCGCTGGGCCGTCAGCGTCACCAATCAAAACGGTGAATTGATCGCCGCCTATGACTTGCTGACGATGAATGCGGTTTGAGCGGCATCAGGCCTGCGCGCGTTCGGCCTTCAGCGTGCGCGCCGGCGGATCGGACAGCGCGATCCAGCCGGCCAAGGCCCCGCCAAGGCCCAAAGCCGCCACCGCCCCGCTGATCACTTCCATCGCCACCGGCCAGTGCAGATGCCATTCGGCCTCGAACACGCGCACGATAAGGGCATAGGCGGCCGCAAAGCCCAGCAAGGCCCCGATGCCGGCAGCCGCAGCGCCTGTCAAAGCCAGTTCGATGGCCACGGCCAGCAAAGCCTGCAGGCGCGTCGCGCCCAAAGCGCGCAGCACCGCTCCCTCATAAATTCGCCGGCGTGCCCCGGCTGCCACCGCGCCGGCCACGGCCAAGGCCCCGGCCACGATGGCAATGGCGGCCACCGCCTGGATGGCCAAACGCAGGCTGCGGAACAATTCCGCCGCCGCCGCCAGGGCATCGCGGATGCGCAGCACGCCGACATTGGGATAGGGCCCGGCGATGGCCTTGACGACGCGCTCTTCCTCATCCGGCTCCAGACGGGCAATGGCCACATGGCGGGTGATGGCCCCATCGATCGCGCCAGGCGAGAACAGCACCGCGAATGTGGGCCCAAAGCCGCCGAAATCCACCTTGCGCAACGAGGTCAAGCGCGCGCTGATCGGCACGCCGGCCACTTCAAAGCCCAATTCATCCCCGATGCGAAAGCCGGCGCCTTTGGCCGCTTCGGCTTCGATCGAAACCTCGGCGCTGGGCGTGGGGCCATCCCAGAATTTGCCCTCTTCGATGGCTTGATCCTCGGGCCGGCGCGGCACGCTGCTGACGCCGATATCGCCATCGACCAGCCAGCGCTCTCCCTCTTTGACATGGTCGATATCGATCGGGGCCCCGTTGCGCGTCAGAAAGCGCGCGGTCAAGATCGGCGCACGCGCATAGCGCGCCAGTTCGAGGGGTTCACCCACGGCGCGAAACACCGTTTCATCGAAGCGGGCCGCCTCGGCCGCGGGGATTTCGGTATAGACCACCGAGGGCGCGCGCTGGGGGGCGGTGCGCTCCACCTGCTCAACGAGATTGGCCTGCGCCTGGGCCAGCGCGCACAGCAAAGCCACGCCCAGCCCCAAAGCCGGGGCGGCGGCCGGGGCCAAGGAATTGGGCCCGCCCAGCCCCGACAAAGCCAGGCGCATCAGCCCCCTGGCGCGGCGCGCACCGTGTTTGGCCAGCCATTGCACCAGTTTGCCAAGCCCCGCCAGCAAAGCGAACGCGCCGATGGCCGCCGCCGCCAGCATGGCCGTAAAGCCCGGATTGGCGCTTTGCGCGGCCGCGAGGCCGGCCAGAACCAGCATCAGGCCGGCCCCGATCACGCGCTCCGGCCAGGGGGGGCGGCCCGCTTCCTGGCCGCGATACAGCGCGGAGGGCGGAACGGCTCGCCCTGCCCCGATCGGAGCCATGGAAAAGGCGATGGCGGCCAGCCAGGCGAGGCCAAGCCCGGTGCCGAACGCGCCCCAATAGACTTGCTGCTGGGGCTGGATGGGCAGATCGGCCCCGCCAATGGCGGCGATCAGCATGGGGGCCAGCGAACCCAGAAACGCCCCCAAGCCGGTGGAGATCAAGGCCAGCAAGCCCACTTGCACCAGCAAGACGGCTTCGATCTCCAGGCTGGAAGCCCCCAGCGTTTTCAGGCTGGCGATGGAGGGGCGCTTGCCGGCCAGCCAGCCGCGAATCGAACCCGCCACGCCGATGCCGCCGGCCAGCAAGGCCGCCAGCCCGACAAAATCCAAAAAAGATTCCAGCCGATCAATGGTTTCGGACAAGCCGGGCGCGGCGTCACGGCGATCGCGCATTCGTCCGCGAAACTCGATCGAGGACTTTTCCGCCGCTTCGCGCACCGCGCCCACATCGGCATTCGGCGGCAGAGCGAGATGATATCGGCTGGTATAGAGGCTGCCAAAGCCGGCGAGGCCGAGATCGCCCAAGGCTTCGGCGGGCAAGATCACGCGCGGGGCCAAGGCAAAGCCGCGCCCCAGGGCATCCGGTTCTTTCTTGATCACGCCGGCAATGCGCACCTGCCCCCGGCCGAGGATCAGGCTGTCACCGATTTCGAGATGGAAGGTGGAAAGCAATGCCGGCTCGACCAGCGCATTCCAGATCCCGTCGCGCCCCTGGCTCAGGCGTTCGCGAAACGCGCCGCCATCTTGCAATTGCACCTGGCCCTGCAAGGGAAAGCCGGGGCCATAACCGCGCACCTCGACCAGGCGGCGAAACACCCCCGTCTGCGCCATGGCGCGCGTTTCGATGGTGAGGGCGGTGCGCCCCTGCGCCTCCCAAAAGGCCAAGGCCTGCGCGGAAAGCGGCCGCTGCGGCACCGAAACCAGGAGATCCCCGCCCAAAATCTCGCGGGAGCGCGCCAAGAGGCCATCGCGAAAGGATTGCGCCGCAGAGCCCGCCGCGCTAATGACCAAAGCCCCCAAGGCCAGAGACAGCACGAAAACGCGAAAGCCCTTCAGGCCATCGCGCAAATCCGCGCTCGCCAGGCGCCAGATCAGCCCCAATCTGTTCATGCGGCCAGCACGCCATCGACCAGGGTGATAATTCGGGCACAATTGCGGGCCAAAGCCGCATCATGCGTGACCAGCACCAAGGCCGCGCCGCTTTCGCGCACGGCGGCGAACAGCAGATCACGGACCGCCACGCCCGATGCGCTATCGAGATTGCCCGTCGGCTCATCGGCGAAAACGATTTCGGGGCCGGCGGCCACGGCCCGGGCCACGGCGGTGCGCTGCTGCTCCCCGCCAGAGAGCTGGCTGGGATAATGCCCTTCGCGCCCGGAAAGGCCAACGCGGGCCAAGGCCTCCCGGGCCCGGGCGCGCGCCTCTTTGGCCCGTGCCGCGCCCGCCAATTCCAGCCCGGCCGCCACATTTTCCAGCGCCGTCATATTGGGCAAGAGGTGGAAGGCCTGAAACACCACCCCCACCCGGCCGCGGCGCAGCTTGGCCAAGCGATCCTCGGAGAGGCCGGCCAATTCCTGGCCAAGCAGCCGCACCGAGCCGCCGCTGGGCGGCTCCAGGCCCGCGGCCACAGCCAGCAATGAGGATTTGCCCGAGCCGGAAACGCCCATCACGGCCAGGCTCTCGCCGGTGGCCACCTCCAGGCTGATGCCGCGCAAAATCTCAACCGGGCCGGCCGCGCCCTTGAGGGTCAGCCGCGCTTGTTCCAGCACCAAGGCTGGACCGCCAATCACCATAACCGGATTTGCCCCTGCTTTGCCGTGATCATGATGGCATAGAGCATTGCAATGCAGAATGGAATGTGGCGCCTCGTGCTGCGCTGCAGTTTGTCTTCCGTCCCGATCCGCGCTTATGAACGAGGCCCCCATGCTGACCCGCCGCTCCGCCCTGATTTCCATAAGCGCCGCGCTGGGCACCCGCCTCATCGCCAGCGCATCCGCGCAGGCGCAGGCCAAGCCGGCGACGCTGGTCATTCTCGGCGACAGCATCACGGCCGGCTACGGCCTGCCCAGGGCGCAGGCCTATCCCGCCGTGCTGGAAGCCTTGCTGCGCAAGCAGAGGCTAGATGTGCGCCTGGTCAATGCCGGCGTGTCGGGCGATACCCTTTCCGGCGGCCTCGCGCGGCTGGATTGGAGCGTGCCCAAAACCGCCAATGGCGTGCTGATCGCGCTGGGTGGCAATGACATGCTCAGC
>CAZAGL010000162.1:0-5647 GCA_964484435.1 uncultured Caulobacteraceae bacterium | reverse complement strand
CCTTATTTTGAGGAGATCGTCAAGTGTCAACTGAACGAAGGCAAAACTCGAAGCAGGAGCGGGAGCCCGCCGCTTTCGAAACGCGCGATTTCTATCTCGCCTGCTTCCTGCGCTGCTCGGGCTACGAGCTTCAGGGCCTTCGTTCGGAAGGGCCGCGCAAAGTCTTCGTCTTTCGGGATCGCGCCACACGGCGCGCCGATGTGATGGCCTTCTACGGCGACGCGACCAGCGTTCGCCCATTGGCATTCGCCGCCACCATCAAGGACATGAAAGGATTGCTCCACAATGGCTGAACCGCAAGACATGGCCCTGGTGCAACGCGCCAAGGGTGGGCAGGTCCGCGAAGCCCTCGACCGACTGGAAGGGCTTGTGGTCGATGGCCTGAAGCACGGCTTTTTCGATTACTCGATCGCCTGCGAAGTCGCGAACGGCGGCAAGCGGCAACTCGTGATCCGCGCTGGCAAGAGCCACAAGTTCACGATCCCCGAACATGAGGTGCCGCGTTAGGCGACGCAAAGCGGCGATCCCTGAGACGGGGACGCCAGACGATGCAAATCCCTTGGGGCACAACGTCATCGGTGGGAATCCGAGACCGGAGGCCAGGAGCACGGAGCGGCGGAACCGCCCGTGAGGCTTTCGATGAAACGTCTCTATGCTGCCAACGACAATGATCTGAAGCGCCAGATCGCCCGCACGCGCGATATTTGGCAACCGCGCATGGGCCGCGACCTCACCGACGAGGACGCGCGGCAAATCCTCCATTCCGTCACCGGCTTCTTCAGCGTTCTCGCCGAATGGCGGCGGGCCGAATTGCTCGCCGCCGCGAATGATTGCGCCGCGCCGGTCGAACCAAACGATGGCGAGGTGCGCCATGACCGCTGAAACCATCGCCAAGGCCCTTGGAGGGCACCGGGCGGGCGCAACATGGATGGCGCGATGCCCGGCCCATGACGATTCAAGCCCGAGCCTTGCGATCAGCGCGGGATCGAACGGCAAAGTGCTGGTGCGCTGCCATGCCGGGTGCCACCAGCGCGACGTGATCGCTGCCCTCATCGAGCGCGGCTTGTGGGACGCGACCGGCAAATGCCCTCGCGGCATTGCCCGAAAGCACCGGAAGAACCTTGAGTGCGAACCCGATCCTGATGCCAAAGCGCGCACCGAGGCGGCGCTTGCGATCTGGCAGGCCTCGCAAGACCTAGCGGGCTCGCTCGCCGAAACCTATTTGCGATCGCGCGGGATCGCACTTTCGCCGCGCCCAAGTTTGCGTTTCCATCCCGGCCTGAAGCACGCGTCGGGCGGCATCTGGCCTGCCATGGTGGCGCTAGTGGTGCATGGTGAGACCGGCGAAAGCCTTGCCGTTCATCGCACCTTCCTCGCCCGCTACGGCCACGGAAAGGCACCGGTCGATCCGCCGAAGATGATGCTCGGGCCTTGTCGCGGCGGCGTGGTGCGCCTGGGCGAACCCGGCTACGTGCTGTTGTTCGGCGATGGGATCGAGACCTGCCTTGCCGCGATGCAAGCGACCCGCAAACCGGCATGGGCGGCGCTTTCAACCTCGGGCCTTCGCTCGCTCGATCTGCCGCGCGCCATCGCCGAGGTGATCGTGCTCGCCGATGGTGACGAACCCGGCGAGGCGGCGGCGCAGCACTGCGCCCGACGATGGCAACGCGAAGGGCGATGCGTTCGGATCGCCCGCCCGCCAAGCGGCATGGATTTCAACGATCTGCTCAAGGCCCGCAAACTCGCTTCCTCGGAGGACGCGCAATGAGCACCGAATCCATGCCTGAACCGGAAAGCCTGATCCTTGATGCTATCGAGGCTGCGGAAGCGATCCCTGATCCGCTGGCGGGATTGGTCGAGCAGACGGCAACCGATCCCGGCGCGCCGTTCATGCCGGAAGCCCTCGAAGCGCTCGCGGCGCTGAAGCGGGACAACCGCGCCGCCTTCGAGGCGCTGCGCTCGCAACTCAAGAAGGCTGGAGCCCGCGTGACGGCGCTCGATGACGCCATCGCCGAGGAGAACGGCGATCAAGGCGGGCGCGGGCCGACGCAGGCCGACATCCTGATCGACCTCGCCCAATCCGTCGCCTTGTTCCATGCACCGGATGGCAGCGGCTATGCCGACCTCGACATCAACGGTCATCGCGAAACCTGGCCGATCCGCGCCAAAGGGTTCCGGCGCTGGCTGGCGCGGCGCTTCTTTGAGGAGACGGGCGGCGCGCCTAGTTCCGAAGCCCTGCAATCGGCGCTGAATGTGATCGAGGCCAAGGCGCATTTCGATGCGCCTGAACGGCAGGTGCATATCCGCGTCGGCGGGCTCGACGGGCGGCTCTATCTCGACCTTGGCGATGAGGCATGGCGCGCCATCGAGATCGACGCGATCGGCTGGCGCATCGTTGACAGTCCGCCTGTTCGTTTCCGGCGCGCTTCGGGCATGAAGGCGATGTCGATCCCGGTGAGCGGCGGCTCGATCGAAACCCTGCGCTCTTTCCTCAATGTGCAGACCGACGCCGATTTCGTGCTGGTGGTCGCGTGGGTGCTGGCGTGCCTTCGCAATCGCGGCCCCTATCCGGTGATCGTGCTGTCGGGCGAGCAGGGTTCGGCGAAATCGACCTTCTCGGCGATCCTGCGGGCGCTGCTCGATCCGAACACCGCGCCATTGCGGGCCTTGCCGCGCGAGGATCGCGACCTTTTCATCGCCGCCAGCAACGGCCATGTGCTCGCCTTCGACAATGTGTCGGGCCTTCCCGCCTGGATATCGGACACGCTTTGCCGCCTCGCCACCGGCGGCGGGTTCGCGGTGCGCCAACTCTATTCCGATCAGGATGAAGTGCTGTTCGACGCGGCGCGCCCGGTGATCCTCAACGGGATCGAGGATATCGTCACGAGGCCGGACCTCGCCGATCGAGCCGTGTTCCTTACGCTCGAACCGATCCCCGAGGAGCGCCGCCGCCCCGAGCAGGAACTATGGGCGGCGTTCGAGGCCGAACGCCCGCGCCTCCTCGGCGTTTTGCTCGATGCGGTGGCGAAGGGCCTCGCCGAACTGCCCGCTACGCGCCTCGACAAACTGCCGCGCATGGCGGACTTCGCCTTATGGGCGACCGCCTGCGAAACCGCGCTCTGGCCTTCGGGCACGTTCTGGTCGGCTTATTGCGGCAACCGTGACGAGGCAGTGGATGGCGTGATCGACGCCGATCCGATCGCCGCCACCGTCAGGGCCTTGATGCAGGCGCGGACGGAGTGGACGGGAACCGCCTCGGACCTTCTGGGTGCCCTTGCCGAATTGGCGGGCGAGCGTGTCGCCAAGTCGAAGACCTGGCCCGATAGCCCTAGGGCGCTGGCGGGCCGCTTGCGCCGCGCTGCGACCTTCCTGCGAAAGGTCGGCATCGACATCGGCTTCGAGCGCGAAGGGCGGGCACGGACGCGGGTGATCCGCATCACCACGACCAGGCAACCTGCCGCGCCAGAAAGCCTGGGGCCAAGACCGTCCGCATCGTCCGCGCCGTCCGCCGAACCGAGCAAGCCCAATATCCGCAACGGCTTCGGAAGCCGAGAAGTGCGGACGGTTGACAATCCAGCGGACGGTTCAAGGGGCGAAAACGCGGCATCCGTCCGCGCCAACCCCTTGAAAGACATGATCGAGACCGATGCGGACGGTGCGGACGAAAATCACCCGCTCCGATCCGCGCCGGAAAATGCAGGCTGGAGGGTGCGGCTGTGAGCGCCGTTCATGCCCTGAAGCTGGCACGGGCGGCTGGCGTTCGGATCGGTATCGACGGCGATGCCCTCATGCTTGATGCCGAGGCCCCGCCGCCGCCCGCCGTGCTGGACCTGCTGGCGCGTCACAAGGCGCAGGTGATCGCGCTGCTGCGCCCTGGCGGCGACGGTTGGTCGGGCGAGGACTGGCGCGCCTTCTTCGACGAACGCGCGGGCATTGCCGAGTTCGACGGCGGCTTGCCACGCGATCAGGCCGAGGCCTGCGCCTTCGCCTGTTGTGTTGCCGAATGGCTCAACCGCAACCCGGTGCACTCGCCGCTTGGTCGCTGCCTTGGCTGCGGTGAGGCCGAACACGGCCACGACCCGCTGCTCCCCTTTGGCACCGAACCGACCGGCCATGCCTGGCTGCATTCGCAGTGCTGGCCCGCCTGGCACGCCAGCCGGAAGGCCGAAGCGATCACCGCTCTTGCAACCTTCGAGATTAACGAAACGAGGACATCGCCATGACCGCCAAGAAACCTGCCAATACGCCGACAACCGTGGTCGCCGACGATCCCGACGATCGTAAAGGGCGGCTCAAAAGCATCGGTGGATCGCAATCGGATCACTGGAACAACACGCTCGCCAATCAGGCGGTGCAAGCCTTGTGGCTGAAGAACTCAAGCGCCGAGGAACGCGACAAGCAATTGAGCGCAACTGTCGCCGCGCTGATGGGCATCGCGCCCAACGACGAAATCGAAGGCATGATGGCGGCGCAACTGGTCGCCGCCCACAACGCCGCGATGGAATGCTATCGGCGCGCCATGATCGGCGAACAATCCTTCGAGGGACGGCGCGAGAACCTCACCCAAGCCAACAAGCTTTCCCGCACCTATGCGGCGCTGGTCGAGGCCCTGAACCGCCATCGCGGCAAGGGCCAGCAGAAGGTCACTGTCGAGCACGTCCACGTCCATGCGGGCGGACAAGCGGTGGTCGGCATGGTCGCCGCACCCGGCCAGCCGGGGGGTGGGGACGCCAACGAAATCAAGGAACAACCCCATGCAAAGCAAACTGCCCGACAAATTGCCCATGCACCTGAGTCCGCGATGCCATGCCCGCACCCGTCAAGGAACGCCGTGCCAATCGCCAGCAATGGCGAACGGACGCTGCCGGATGCACGGCGGCAAGGCCAAGGGCGCGCCGAAGGGCAATAGCCACGCCTTCAAGCATGGCCGCTACACCGCCGAGCACATCGCGGAACGCCGCCACTTCGCGGACCTGTTACGCGAGATGAAGGGCTTCATTGACGAACTGGACGGCAAGGAGTGACGCGCAACGGCTTCCGGTATCGGGCCCGCCCGTTTAGGTTCTTCCTGGCGCTTGGCGTATGCGGGCGGCAGCAGCGCGGGCTTTCGCCAGCGGCATGCGTGCGAACCCGGTTCGCACCAGGGTTCGCGGGTTCGCACTCGGTGCAATCTGGGGGAAAGCGTGCCAATACTGGCTTTTGACTTAACAGTTGAAGGATTCGCCTTGCGCGATGGATAAACGAAGCCTGACAGAACGCGATATCTGCACGAAGTTCATCCTGCCCGCCGTCAAGCGCGCGGGCTGGGACGAGATGTTGCAGGTGCGCGAGGAGGTCTACTTCACCAAGGGCCGGATCATCGTTCGCGGCAAGTTGGTGACGCGCGGGAAGGCCAAGAAGGTCGACTTTGTTCTCTACTACAAGCCGAATATCCCGATCGCGCTGATCGAGGCGAAGGACAACAATCATTCGGTCGGCGACGGGATGCAGCAGGGCCTCGACTACGCCGCGACGCTGGATATCCCTTTCGTGTTTTCCTCGAACGGCGATGGCTTCGTGTTCCACGACCGCACCGGCCAAAGCGCCGCGATCGAAACCAATCTCGGGCTCGACGCTTTCCCATCGCCCGCCGATCTTTGGGCGCGTT
>CAZAGL010000161.1:0-5654 GCA_964484435.1 uncultured Caulobacteraceae bacterium | reverse complement strand
CAGGCGGCGAAGATCGCGAACAGCCCGATATGCAGGCTGGCGGCCAGCCAAGCGGGCCGCCAGATCCCGGCCGCCACAGCCAATATGGCCAGCAAAACCAGGATCACGGCCTGCGCGCGGGTCAGGCGCTGATGGGCGCTGCGCATCGGCCAGGCGCGGGCCAAACCAAAGCGCGCCGTCTCCAGCGCCGGCTCGGCCAGCACAGCCTCTTTGCGCGCCAGGGATTGAACGCCATCCGCCGCCATTGGCCGGGTTTGGGAATTTACTCACAGGCTGGCAACGCAGTTTGGGTTGAAAGGCTGCAACTCAAAGCTGCGGATCAACGCGCATTGCTGGCGATCAAGCGGGGGCCGGCCGCCTCCAGCACCTCACCCGTCAACGAAAATGCCGCAAAGGTGCTGGTCGGGAAGGTTTGCAGCAAGGCCCGCGCCGCGCTCGAATGATCATGGGCCTGGGTTAGCAGGATCTGCACCAGATGGTGCAGGCCGGGATTATGGGCGATGATCAGGCAGGTTGGCGCGCCGGCCGCCATGGCAATTTCAAAGATGGTTTCGGCCGGGGCCATATAGAGCTTGTCCTCAAAGCTGGAATGGGCTTCTGGCCAAGCCGGCGCAATGGCCGACCAGGTCTCGCGCGTGCGCACGGAGGGGGAAATCAGCACCCGCAAAGGGGCGGCCGGGGCGCCGAGTTCCAGCACGATCTGCGCGAGCCGCGGGCCCGCGCCGCGCGCATCTTCCCATCCGCGCGCCGTCAACGGGCGCTCGCGATCGGTGGCATAATCCGCCTCGGAGGCGGCCTTGGCATGGCGCATGACGATGAGATGCTGCATGCGCTTTGCGTAAGGGCCTTGCCGCGCTTCGCCAAGTGGAAAAACGCGGAGGCGATCCACAGGGCGCTTGCCGCCGCGGGCGCAGCACGGCATGACGAAGGGGTGGAAACGCTGCAATCCCTCGCTGCTCATGCCAAGGCTTGGCCGTTTGAACTGGCCCGCGCGCTGCTGGCGCGCCGCGAGCAATTGGGCAAGACCGGCCCCATGGTGTTTGAAACCGGCTATGGCCCCTCGGGCCTGCCGCATCTGGGCACGTTCGGGGAAGTGGTGCGCACCAGCATGGTGCGCCAGGCCTTTATCACCTTGACAAGCGGGGCCATCCCCACCCGCTTGATCTGCGTTTCCGATGATATGGATGGCATGCGCAAAGTGCCTTCCAATGTGCCCAATCCCGAGGCCCTGGAGCCCTATCTCCAGCGCCCCTTGACCGATGTGCCCGATCCCTTCGGCACCCATGCCGGCTTTGCCCAGCATAATAATGCGCGCCTGCGGGCCTTTCTCGATGCCTTCGGCTTTGAATATGAATTTCTCTCGGCGACCGATCTGTATCGCAGCGGGCGCTTTGATGACATGCTGCGCCTGGCGCTGGCGCGCTATGACGCCATCATGAATGTCATGCTGCCCAGCCTGGGCCCGGAGCGCCGGCTCACCTACAGCCCGTTTTTGCCCATCTCTCCCAAAAGCAAAAGGGTGCTTTATGTGCCGATGAAGCGGGTGGATGCGCAGGCGGGCCTCATCACCTTCGATGACGAAGATGGCGAAGAAATCAGCCTTGGTGTCACCTCCGGGCAGGTCAAGCTGCAATGGAAGCCCGATTTCGGCATGCGCTGGGCGGCTTTGGGCGTCGATTTTGAAATGTACGGCAAGGATCACCAAACCAATGGGGTGATCTATTCTAAAATCTGCCGGATATTGGGGCAAGAGCCGCCTTTGCAATATTGCTATGAATTGTTCCTGGATGAGCACGGAGAAAAGATTTCCAAATCCAAGGGCAATGGCATTGCGGTGGAAGATTGGCTGCGCTTTGCCCCGCCCGAAAGCTTGAAATTGTATAACTTCCAAAAGCCACGCACGGCCAAGCGCTTGTATTTCGATGTCATCCCCAAGGCGGTGGATGATTATCTGGCCTTCCTGGATGCCTATGCGCGCGAAGGCGATGACGCGCGCCTGGAAAACCCGGTTTGGCATATCCATGCGGGTGCCCCACCGCAAACGGGCTCGCCCGTGGCGTTCAGCCTGCTGCTCAATCTCGTCAGCGCGGCCAATGCGCAAAGCAAAGCGCAGATCTGGGCCTTTATCGAAAAATATGCGCCGGGCACCAGCCCGGCTTCGCACCCGCTTTTGGATGCGCTGTGCGGCCATGCCTTGGAATATTTCGAGGCCTTCGTGGCTCCGGCCAAGCGGTTTCGCGGGCCCGATGCCAAGGAGCGCGCGGCCCTGGAGGATTTGCGCGCGCATTTGCTGCGCGCCCCGGCCGGCCAAGATGGCGCGGCCTTGCAAAACCTCGTCTATGAGATCGGCAAGGCGCATGGCTTTGAGCCGCTGCGCGATTGGTTCAAGGCGCTTTATGAAGTGCTGTTGGGCCAGGAACAGGGCCCACGTTTCGGCTCATTCATCGCCATTTTTGGAATGGCCGAAACCTGCCAATTGATCGAGGCGGCCTTGAGCCGGGATCACACCCTTGTGTGATCGCCAAGCCGCTCGACCCTTTCGGGCCATTCCCTCCGTGAACGGGGGGAGAAGAAGTGTCGAACCAGATATGACGTAATATTCTATAATTGTTTGTTATTTCTCCGTCATGCCCCTGGCGTTGCGCAGCGGAGAGCATTGGCATCCATCGTCAACATGGATTCTACCGCTCGCTTCGCGCCGGTGGAATGACAAAAAAATTGGAGCCGCATTGCCCCCGCCGCGGTGGGTCGGTGCAGCCCCAATCCCCGGCTTCGGCTGCGCCGAACCGGGAAACCCCCATGAATCCGAGCGCAGCGCCGCCTGGCCCACTGCGTTGGGCCTTTGACACGGCCGTGGAACATGCGTTCTAACTTCTGCAGCGATAGGGATAGCGGATCGCATGACACGCGTATGGATTCATCAAGGCGCTGGGCTGATCGCCGTGGCATTGGCAGCCATGCTGCTGGAGCCGGCCGGTGCCGCGGAGCCGAACCACGCTTTGGTGGCCTTTCAATCGGGCAAATTCCTGGAGGCGGCGCAGGTCGCGCGCAATACGGAAGATTCGCGTGCCTGGTCGTTGGCGGCGCGCGCGCTGCTGGCCCAGGTTTTGGTGGATGGGGATTTTCGCGCCAATGCGGCGCTTTTGGAAGATTCCATCGCGCTTTCGCAAAAGGCCCTGACCGCCGATGCCGATTCGGTCGAGGCGCGCCTGGATTTGGCCTTCGCGCTGGGCATCAAGGGGCGCCGGGCCAATCGGCTGGAGGCCGTGCGCCGCGGCTATGCCGCGCAGGGCAAGCGCTTGATCGATGAGGCCTTGGCGCGCGATCCAGGCAATGCCTGGGCCCATGCCATGCTTGGCGGTTGGAATTGCGAGGTTTTGCGCCGCGGCGGGCTCTTGGGCGGCAAAATGTATGGCGCGCAATGGGATCGTGGCTGGGCCGCCTTTGACACGGCCCTGGCTTTAGCCCCTGACGATCCGGCCATTTCCCTGCAATATGCGGTGGCCTTGCTGGGTGCCGATGCGGAGAAAAATGCCGGCAAAGCCCGTGCTCTGCTGGCCAGCGCGGCCGATGGCATTCCCAAAGATGCGATTTCCAAGATCATGATCCAGGAGGCGCACCGGCTTGGCCTGCTCATGGATGCGCGCGGCGCGCGCGCCGCCGCCGAAGACACCAGCCGGCGCAAACTTTAACAGGCCGCTATTGGCTGGCCCAAACAATGCGGGAAATCCAATCGATTTCGCCCGCCGCCAAGTTGCGTGGGGGATAAGCCGGGTTGAGGGAGATCAGCTCGATCGATTGTTCGCTGCGCCGGCCCAGCTCCTTGGCCATCACCTCGCCGGCGCGCGTGCGCACCACGACGCGGTCGCCGCGCCGCGCCGGAATGCCCGGCCGCACCACGACGATATCGCCTTCGCGATAGAGCGGGGCCATGGAATCGCCCGTCACTTCGAGGGCATAGACGCTCTCGCCCTCGACATCGGGAAAGCGCACCGTTTCGCTGGGGGAAGCGGGAAAGCCCGCGTCATCAAAAAAGCCATCGGCACCGGCCCGGGCCAGGCCGATGATCGGGATGGTGCGCCGGGAATTGGAGGTGGTGGCTGCGAAATCCTCGAAGCTGACCCCCGTCGCCTCCAGGACCATGGCCAGGCTCTCGGTGGAGGGCCAGCGCGGGCGGCCATCGGGCGCGATCCGCTTGCTGCGGTTGAAGGTGGTGGGATCGAGGCCGGCGGCGCGCGCCAGCCCCGAAGCTGTCAGGCCGCGCCGCTCGGCCAAATTATCGATGGCGCGCCAGATCTGGCTATGTTGCAAAATCGGCCTCATTCATCATCACCGTTGTCCTTACACCGGGTGGCAAAGGATTATCAACCTATGAATGGGTTTTTTTTCCCCAAGAGGGCGCATTGAGTGGAGCTTTGCTGGGCCCAGCGGCGGCGGCTTTGCGCCTTTTGCCGCCCGAAATGGCCCATGAATTGGCGATATTCGGGCTGCGGGCCGGCCTGATGGGCACGCAATCGCGGGGCGCTGATCCGCGCCTCAGCGTGCGCATGGGCGGGCTTCCCCTGCCGCATCCCATTGGTTTGGCAGCAGGTTTTGATAAGGATGGCCGGGCCCTGGGCCCCTTGCTGCGCCTGGGCTTCAGCTTCGTGGAGGCGGGCAGCGTCACGCCGCTGGCGCAAAGCGGCAATGCCCGGCCCCGGCTGTTTCGGCTGCGAGCGGATCGTGCGCTGATAAACCGAATGGGTTTCAATAATGCCGGGCTGGAGGCCTTCGCGGCCCGGCTCGGCGCGCGCGCGGGCACGGCGGGGGCCGGCATCATTGGCGCAAATATCGGGGCCAACAAGGCAAGCCAAGACCGCGCCGGCGATTATCTCATCGGGCTGGAGCGCCTATGGCCATTGGCCGATTACTTCACCATCAACATCTCTTCGCCGAACACGCCGGGCCTGCGCGGTTTGCAAGACGGCGCGGCGCTGGAGGATTTGCTTGGGCGCGTGGACGCGGCGCGGCAAATTCTGCGCGGCCAATATGGCGATAAGCCCCTTTGCTTGAAGATCGCGCCCGATCTGGATGAGGCGGCCATCGGCGCGATCAGCGATCTGGTGGTGCGCTATGGCCTGGATCTCGTCATCGTTTCGAATACCAGTTTGGCGCGCCCGGCTTCGTTGATCAGCCGCCATCGCCGCCAGGCAGGGGGATTATCGGGGCGCCCGCTGCGCCCCTTGGCGGTGCAGACGCTGCGCAGTTTTGCTTTGGCCTTGAAGGGCCGGGCTGGCCTGATCGGCGTGGGTGGCATTGAAACGGCCCGCGATGTCCTGGATCGGCTGGAGGCGGGGGCGTGCGCGGTGCAGATCTACACGGCCTTTGTCTATGCTGATCCGGGCTTTATCGCGAGATTGGTCACGGATTTCGCGCGTTTGCTGGCGGCCCAGGGCCATGCCAGCGCCCAAGCGGCCATCGGCGCGCGCGTGGATTAGCCGGCCATGCCATTAGCCATCATCGCCAGCCCTGATTACGATGCGCCGCTGCCCTCGGGCCATCGCTTCCCCATGGGGAAGTTTGTGGCCCTGGCCGCAATTCTCAAAGCGCGCGGCCTCTGCCCCGCCGGCTTTGCCTGCCCCGAGCCGGCCGATGAAGCTTTGCTGAGCCGTGCC
>CAZAGL010000160.1:2265-5686 GCA_964484435.1 uncultured Caulobacteraceae bacterium | reverse complement strand
GGGCCAATTGGCTGGCCATTGGCGGGCTTGGCGCGCTGCTGGCGCTGGCGGCCCTCGCGGCGCTCTATGTCACCAGCCGCAATCCGCCGGCCGCCGGCCCGGCCATTGCCATTCCCATTGGCCCAGGCCAGCCCCCAGCCACGAGCGCGCAGGAACAGGCCCTGTGGGACAAGGCCCAAACGGAAAAATCGCGCTTTGCGTTTCAAAGCTATCTGATCGCCTATCCGGCCGGCCAGTTCGCGGGCCGGGCCCGCGATGCGCTGCTCACCTGCCACACGACCACGCAAAGCGTCTGGCGGCCAACGCCCATCGCTTCCAACCAAGCGGTGCGCGGCGTGGGCTCCACCCCCAATGACGGCACGACCAGTGCACAGGCCTGCGCCGCAGCCAAGCGCATGGCCAATGCCCAGGCCAAGCTCAATTGCGAGGCGATCGCCGGCAATCCCGGCTATCGCAACCCCAAATGGAAGGTGCGCGATGCCGATTGCAGCTGCAATCCCAGCGGCGATACGGTCATTGTCTGCGTTGCCGATTTCGCCGCGAGCTGCGAATGGGAAAGCCAGGTCCAGGAATCCGTGGAGATCTGCGGCGGCTGACCAAGAACAACGCCATCAGCTTTTTGATCAAGGAATCCCTCCATGCCCATGCCCGCCAGCGAAATCGAAGCGCATTTGCGCGAAGCCTTCCCCGATGCCGATATCGAAATCCAGGATCTCGCCGGAGATGGGGATCATTACAAGGCCATCATCGCCTCGGCCCGGTTCGCCGGTCAAAGCCGCGTGGCCCAGCACCAGGCGGTCTATGCCGCGCTGAAGGGCAAAATGGGCGGTGTGCTGCACGCCTTGGCGCTGGAAACGCGGGCGAAATAGGCCCAGAATCCAAGCTGCCATAGGTGGCATCCGTCCTTGCGTTTCCGTATCCCCTGAGATACAATGCCCTATGCTTCGGGTCATCCGATCAGACGCGTTTGTCGAATGGCTTGGCGCACTTCGCGATCGAGCCGGTGCCGCGAAGATCCGCGTGCAAATCGAACGCCTCGCTCAAGGAAACCCTGGCAAGGCACGCCCAGTTGGCGACGGCGTGCGTGAACTCAAGATCCATTTCGGCCCCGGTTATCGCGTGTATTTCAGCCATCACGGAGAAGAATTGATCGTGATCCTCGCCGGCGGCGATAAATCCAGCCAAGACCGCGACATCGAGATAGCGAAATCGCTCTGGAACGAATGGAAGGAGCAAAATGATGGACAAGGCTAAAGCCCGCTTCGCCGCCTGGGATGCCGCAGAGACGATCCATACCGCTGAAGACGCGATTCTCACGCTCGACGCGGCGCTGCAAGACGGCGATCCCGCTCTGATCAATTCCATGCTGGGGGCGATTGCGCGCTCCAAGGGCATGACTGCGATTGCCGAAGAGACGGGGCTTGGCCGGGAATCGCTCTACAAGGCGCTCAGCGAGACGGGCAATCCCTCTTTCGCCAACGCGCTCGCCGTGCTGCGCGCGTGCGGGCTTCGCCTTCGCGTCGAGACGATCGATAGCGCCGCGTGATAGAAAACGCAAAGCGCGCCTTGACGCTCGCGCCGTGCTCGGCTCAGTCTAACCGGCATGTTTCAGAGCTTTGACGATCCAGGCGGGCCGCAAATCGCCCGTGAACATTTGCCGCTTTTGCGGGCCGGCCTGGCCGCGGCCAAGCTGGACGGCGTGCTGGTGCCGCATGAAGACGAGTATCAGAACGAATATCTGCCCGCCGCTTATGATCGCCTCGCCTGGGCCAGCGGCTTTACCGGCTCGGCGGGCGGGGCCGTCGTGCTGCTGGATAGTGCGTTCCTGATCACCGATGGCCGCTATCGGCTGCAAGCCAGCGCCCAAACGCCGGAAGATTTGATCCAGGTGCGCATCGTCACCCAGGGGGCGATTGCCCAGGCCATGGCCGATATCCTGCGCGAGGATGGCCGGGCTTTGCGCATCGGCTATGATCCCAAATTGTTCAGCCCCGATGCGCTGGCCTTGCTGCGCGCCGGCCTCGGCAAAGCCAGCCTGATCGCCACCGATCCCAATCCGATCGATGCGGCCTGGGGCGCGCTGCGCCCACCCATCCCGCTGGCCCCGGTTTCGCCGCAGCCGCTGGAATTCACCGGCGAAGATTCCCTGGCCAAGCGCCAGCGCCTGGCCGCCAGCCTGAGCCAGGCCGGCTGCGACAGCGCCGTATTGACCGCCCCCGCTTCCATCGCCTGGCTGTTCAATATCCGCGGGGGCGATGTGGCGCGCACCCCCTTGCCCTTGGGGGCCGCCTTTTTGCACGCCAATGGCCAGGCCGATCTGTTTCTGGCCCCCGAAAAAACCAGCGACGAACTGCGCGTCTGGCTGGGCAATGGCGTGGTGCTGCGCCCGGAAAGCGAATTTGCCGGGGCCTTGCGGGAATTGGCCCATGCCCGCGTGCGGGTGGATCCGGCCAGCGCCTCGGCTTGGCATTTCGAGGCGCTGGCGGCGGCGGGCGCGCACATTTCCCCAGGCCCTGATCCCTGCGCCTTGCCGCGGGCCTGCAAAAACCCGGCCGAACTGGACGGCAGCCGCGCCGCCCACCGGCGCGATGGCGCGGCGCTTACGCGCTTTCTGCACTGGCTGGACGGGCAAGCCCAAACGGGGCCGATCGATGAAATCACCGCCTGCACCCGGCTGGAGGCTTTCCGCAAAGAGGATCCGCGGCTGCGCGATCTTTCCTTCGATTCCATTTCCGGTGCCGGGCCCAATGGGGCCATCATCCATTACCGCGTCAACACCGGCACCAATCGCCGGCTGGAACCGGGAAGCCTGTTCCTGATCGATTCCGGCGGCCAATACCTCGATGGCACGACGGACGTGACGCGCACTTTGGCTATCGGCACGCCCAATCCGGCCATGCGCCGGGCCTATACCCTGGTACTGAAGGGCCATATCGCCCTGGCCATGGTGCGCTTTCCGCCGGGCACGAGCGGGCGGGCGCTCGATGCCCTGGCGCGCGCGCCGCTCTGGGCCGCCGGCCTCGATTACGATCACGGCACCGGGCATGGGGTGGGCTCCTATCTCGGGGTGCATGAGGGCCCCCAGCGCATTGCCAAGCAGGCCAGCGACACACCGCTCGAGGCGGGCATGATCCTTTCCAATGAGCCGGGCTATTATCTGCCCGGGGGCTTCGGCATCCGCATCGAAAACCTGCAGGCCGTGACCGCGGCGCAAATCCCGCCGGGCGGAGAGCGGCCGATGCATTGCTTTGAAACCCTGACTTTGGCCCCGCTGGATCGCCGCCTGATCGATGCCGGCATGCTCAGCCCGGCGGAGCGGGATTGGCTGAACGCCTATCATGCCCGGGTACTCGGGGAAATCGGCCCGCTGATCCCGCCAGACGCGCGCGCCTGGCTGGAGGGGGCCTGCGCCGTCATTTAG
>CAZAGL010000160.1:0-2165 GCA_964484435.1 uncultured Caulobacteraceae bacterium | reverse complement strand
GCTGATCCCGCCAGACGCGCGCGCCTGGCTGGAGGGGGCCTGCGCCGTCATTTAGAGAGCAAGCCCTGCTGCCTTGGTGGCGACACGATTGATGCGCACAAGGGCACACACATCTGGGGAAGGTTCCAGGGATTGATTGGGCGCACTTGGCTTTTGCCCGCCGCCGCCATCGTGCTTTTGGCGACGGCCGCATCGGCCTGTTTTGGCTCGCGCGAGCCCCTGATTTCCGCGCAGGATAGTGACATGGCGTTCGGGCCGGAGGGCTTGGCGCTGCGCGTCACCTATGCCCAGTTTGGCGGCCCCGCCCAGGAGGCCGTCCAGTTTGCCTGGCGCGATGGGGCCTATTGGCTGAGCCAGGGCCCGCTGCGCGAGCCGGCCGCCTATCGCCTCCAGAAGCTGGAAGGCGATTGGTATATTTGGGCCAAATTCGATGCCAGTGTCACGGCCTATGGCCTGGCCCGCAAAGAGGGCAATCGCCTTTGGGCCTATGCCCCCGAATGCGCGCATTTGAGCGAGGCGCAGCGCCAGGCGCTGGCCACCTCGTTGCAACCCAACGGCACCTGCTGGCTGGCCAATCCGGCCCAGCTCAAGGCCGCCATGCACGCGGCCTTGATCAACAAGCCCCAATTGATTGGTTATTACGAAACCCTGCCGTGACGATTTCGGCTCACTCGCCCGATTTCACCCCCCTGAAATCAGGCGCATGAATTTCTGCGTCTGCTCCGCCCCCGCGAAATAGGCCTTGGCCCCTTCATCGGAATTGAGCTGGGCAAAGGCATCGCGCACCGCTTCGGCCTCTGGCGAGGCTCCCAAAAAGGCCCCCTCGGTTTCGAAGATCTTGGCGATGGCGAACACGCCGGCCCCGGCCGTCAACACCACGCCCGTGGGGGCCCCTTCGCTGGCCAGGAAGATCACGCCGGGCGTGACCGCCTCGGGCTTCAGCATGTCGAAAATCTGCTGCGGCATGCCGAGATTTTCCGTCATCCGGGTGGCGGCCACTGGGGAAATGGCATTGACATGGATATTGTTTTTTTGCCCCTCCAGCTTCAGCGTGTTCATGAAGCCGATCAGGCCCAGCTTGGCTGCGCCATAATTGCTCTGGCCAAAATTGCCATAAAGGCCCGAAGACGAGGTGGTCACGACGATGCGCCCATAATTCTGCTGGCGCATGATCTCCCAGACGGCCTTGGTGGGCTTCATGCTGCCCATCAAATGCACATCGACCACTTTGGTGAAATCGTCGATTTCCATCTTGGCGAAGGATTTGTCGCGCAGAATGCCGGCATTGGCGATCAGGATATCGATCCGCCCATAGGCCTCCATGGCCTGGGCCACCATGCCCGCCACGCCGGCATCATCGGTGACCGAAGCGCCATTGGCGATGGCCTCCCCACCGGCGGCGCGGATTTCTTCCACGACCTTCAGCGCCGCGGCCGAAGACCCGCCCGAGCCATCAACTGAGCCGCCCAGATCATTGACGATGACTTTCGCGCCGCGCCGCGCAAATTCCAGCGCATGGCACCGGCCAAGGCCGCCACCGGCCCCGGTGACGATTGCGACTTTTCCATCAAAGCGGATATCGGCCATGAGCTGCTTTTCCTTTATTCCGGAGCTGGTGTTTGACGGTATCGGGAAACATGGGGGGCAGCGTCAAGTGCCACATCGCCCCGCTTGACCTGCATCAGGGCTTGGTGGCGCGCCAAACTGCTGGCAAGAGGCTGGCATGAACACGTCTTCGCGCACCCGCACACTCCCCAAACCGCCCAGCGTGGGCATCGTCTCTCTCGGCTGCCCCAAGGCGCTGGTCGATAGCGAGCGCATCCTCACGCGCCTGCGCGCCGAAGGCTATGACATTTCGGCAACCTATTCCGGGGCCGATCTGGTTCTGGTCAACACCTGCGGCTTTTTGGACAGCGCGCGCGCCGAAAGCCTGGAGGCCATCGGCGAGGCCATCGCCGAAAACGGCAAGGTGATCGTCACCGGCTGCCTGGGCCAGGATGCCGATCTGATCCGGAGCGCCCATCCCAAGGTTCTGGCCGTTACCGGCCCGCATCAATACGAGGCGGTGATGGGCGCGGTGCATGCCCATTTGCCGCCGCCGCAGGATCCGTTCCTGGATTTGCTGCCCGAGGCGGGCCTGCGCCTCACGCCGCGCCATTATGCCT
>CAZAGL010000159.1:0-5694 GCA_964484435.1 uncultured Caulobacteraceae bacterium | reverse complement strand
CAATTTCCGGGTGCCGCTGCTGTTCTTGATCCTGCTTTATCTGCTGCACACCACGGGGGAGCTGTTTCTCAGCCCCGTTGGCCTCTCCATGATCACCAAGCTTTCTGCCGCCAAAGTGGTGGGCTTGATGATGGGGGTGTGGTTTTTGGCAAGCTCGCTGGCCCATATCCTGGCGGCGCAGATCGCTTCGACCACCGGCTCGGAGACGGTGGCCGGGCAGGTTGTCGATGCCTCCGCCCAGCTGGAACTCTATCGCAGCGTGTTTTCTCAGGTCGGGTATTGGGGCCTGATCGCCGGGGCCATTGTGCTGGCGCTATCGCCTTTGCTGAAGCGCGGCATGCATGGGGTCAAGTGATTGGCCACCGATGGGGCGCGCCCGTTCGGCCGGCTGGGGACCTCATGCTTGCGCCGCATTCAGGCCCAACAATTGACGCGCGCACGACTCTAGTTTCAACTCGGCTTGGATGCTGAGTGGCGGTTGTCTCCGTCATGTCGTGCTTCTTAGGAGGGCCGTTGATGGCGCGTTCCCCGGTTAAGCGACGCGCGCCGAAAAAGTTGGCCCAGACGGGCCTCGGCAAGCGGCAGATGGATTTGCTGCTGGGCTGGCAGGCCGCCCCGCAGGATATGGGCCGCATGGGCTTTTCCACCGGGGCCATCGCGCCGAAACAGGCCAGCGAATCGCCCATCCTGTACGCGGAGGATCGCCATCTGCTGACCATCGCGCCCACCGGCGCGGGCAAGGGCCGGGGCGTGATTATCCCCAATCTGCTGCAATTTGAAGGCTCTGTGATCGTCATCGATCCGAAGGGCGAAACCTGGCATGTGACGCAGCGGCGGCGGCGCGAAATGGGCCAGGCCGTCTATCTGCTCGATCCCTTCGGCGCGACCTCGGCCAGGCGCACCGATAGCCTCAACCCCTTCGATCTGTTCGATCGGCCGGGCGCGCTGCTCGATGCCGATTCCGAAATGCTGGCCAATTTGTTGGCCGGGGATTTGGGCTTTCACAAGGAGCCGTTCTGGGACAATTGGGGCCGCTCTTTGATGGCCGGGGTGATTGCCGCCGTCGCTCAAACCGGGGGGAGCGGGCGCCATTTTGGGCGGGTGCGCGATCTGCTCATGTCCGAAGATGCGATCTACAATTTAGGGTTGCTGATCGAATCAGATGAGGTCAACCGCCTGGCGCGCCAGAATATTTCCAGCTTTTTGCCCATTACCGAGCAGACGCGCTCGGGCATTCTTTCCACCACGCAATCCTATCTGAAAGTCGTCAATTCCGATTCGGCCTTGAGCAGCCTGGAGGCTTCCACCATCAGCCTCGCGGATTTGCGCGATGGCAAGCCGGTGACGATCTATATCGTCATTCCGCCCGATAAGCTGGAAAGCCACAGCGCCTTGCTGCGGCTGTGGGTGGGTGTGCTGCTGTTGACCGTGATGGGGCGCAAGCGCCGGCCCGAGCGCTCCACGCTGTTTCTGCTCGATGAGGCGGCGCAATTGGGAGAATTTGGCCCGCTGCGCCAGGCGATGACGCTGCTGCGCGGCTATGGCCTCCAGGTATGGCCATTTTTTCAGGATCTGTCGCAATTGCAGCGCCTTTATCCCAAGGATTGGCGCACGATTTTCAACAATGCCGGGGTGTTCCAGCTGTTTGGCGTGGCCAACCATTTGATGGCCCGCGAATCGGCCGAGCTGATCGGGGAAGTGGATGCCGCCGCGCTGCGGGCCATGGGCAAAGAGCGCCAGATCGTGGCCATTTCCGGTGAGAGCGTCGTCAATGCGCGCTTGCCCGATTATCTCAATGATCGTGCCTTCAAGGGCAAGCACGATCCCAATCCCATGTTCTTGCCGTATTCCGCCCCCGAAAAGCGCCCGGCGCGCAAGCCGCCCTCGCCCTCGCGCTAAACGCGATCGGGGGGATCAGCCGGCACCGCCAATGGTCAGCCCGCCGATATACAGCGTGGGCTGGCCAACACCAACGGGCACGCTTTGCCCGGCCTTGCCGCAGGTGCCGACGCCCTCATCGAGCTTGAGATCGTTGCCGACCATGTGCACGCGGGTGAGCGCGGAGGGGCCGTCGCCGATCAAGCTGGCCCCTTTGATCGGGGCGATGATGCGGCCATTTTCCACGAGATAGGCCTCGGTGCAGGCAAACACGAATTTTCCGGACGTGATATCGACCGAGCCGCCGCCGAAATTGACGGCATAAACGCCCCGCTTGAGCCTGGAGAGGATATCCTCTGGGGCGTGCGGGCCGGCCGTCATGAAGGTGTTGGTCATGCGCGGCATGGGGCGGTGGGCGTAGGATTCGCGCCGGCCATTGCCGGTGGAGCGCACGCCCATCAGCCGCCCATTCAGCCGATCCTGCAGATAGCCCTTCAAGATCCCGTCTTCGATGAGAACGGTGCGCTCGGTGGCCTCGCCCTCATCATCCGTGGAAAGCGAGCCGCGCCGCAATTCCAGCGTGCCGTCATCGATGACGGTGACGCCGGGGGCGGCCACGCGCTCTCCGATGCGGCCGGCAAAGGCCGATGCGCCCTTGCGGTTGAAATCACCTTCCAGGCCATGGCCCACCGCCTCGTGCAGCAGAATGCCCGGCCAGCCCGGGCCGAGCACGACGTCCATCTCTCCGACCGGCGCGGCGATGGCCTCAAGATTGACCAGAGCGATGCGCAGGGCTTCATCGGCCAGTGCCTGCATGCGCGCGCTGGCGATGAAGGCCTCATAGCCTTGGCGCCCGCCCGCCCCGGCCGAGCCGCTTTCACGGCACCCATTCTGCTCGACCGTGACCGAGACATTGACCCGCACCAGCGGGCGCGCATCATCGATGCGATGGCCATCCGGGCGCAGCACGGAAATGGCCCGCCGGCTGCCGGCCAACGACACACTGACCTGGACCACCCTGGGATCGCGCGCCCGGACATAGGCATCGATTTGGGCCAAAAGATCGGTCTTGGCCGTGAAACTGGGGCTCGAGGCGGGATCGACATCTGGGTAGAGATGGCGATTGGTGGCGATTGGGGCGGGGGTGGGGCTGACAGCCTCGGCGCGCTTGGCGGATTTGGCGGCCTCTGCGGCGCGGCGCAAGGCCGGCGCTGTCAGCTCGGAGGAAAAACCAAGGCCCATGGTTTCGCCGCTGACCACGCGCAGGCCAAAGCCCTGCACCGAATCGAAGCTGGCACTTTTCAGCCGCTGATCGTCCCAGACCAGGCTTTCGCTGCGGGTCTCTTCGACGAACAAATCCCCGTCATCGGCCCCATTTGCGGCATCGGCCAGGATGGTGCGCGCCTCTTCCCATTCGAACTGGCGGGGCGAATCGATCAGGCCTTGGGGCATGGCGGTTTCCTGGGGAAATGGGCAATGGAAAGCGATTATTTGGAACGCACGGGTGGCGGCGCAGGGCTGCTTGAAGCGCTTTGGGATTGAGGATCTTCTCCCTCGGGTTCTGGCTCACGATCACCTTCGCCCGAATCGGCATCGGCCAGCCGCGCGAGCAGGCCATCGCGCTTAGAGCGGATAAAACGTGCGAGCTCCTGCTCGGCCGGGGCCCAATCGGGTTTGATGGCCAGGGCCGTTTCGTAATCTTCGAGCGCGCCGCGAGCATCGCCCAGAGCCTCGCGCGCGGCACCGCGGTTGAAAAAGGCCTTGTGCGGCTCACGTACGCCATAACTGAGCGCCTGTGTCATGGCCGCCACCGCTTGGCCGGGCCGCCCGAGAAGTACGAGCGCGGCACCGCGATTGACAAAGCCCTCGGCGTTTTTCGGCTCGCGCTTGACCACTTCATCAAAATCGGCAAGCGCCAAGGCGGCCTCCTTGCGCCGCAAATGCATGGCCCCGCGATTGATATAGAGCGCCACGGCCGTCGTGCGTGTCAGATCTGGATCGCTCAGCGCCGAATCACAGAGCGCCAAGGCCGCATCATCGAACTGGCCGGAATTGGCCGCCTGCGCACAGGCCAAAGCGGCGGGCCGCCCGATCCGGCTGCGCGCGGTTTGGGCCTGCGCCCAAGGCGAAATGCTCAGCGCACTGAGAAGAAGTGCGCAAAACCCTATCCAAATGCTTGGAGCGCGCACGCGCGTCATGCTAGAGGCGCCCCTGATAAAGAGCTGGTGAAAAAAAGCGGCTCCTGCAAAAACAGGCGTCGCTTCGCTGGCAAAGCGGAGTATAGCGTCATTGCGGCGTGAGCGCCACACATGTGCTGAACATCGGAGGAGCGGGTGCGAAGACGTTTGATGGGGGCATTGGCTGGGGCTGGCACGCTCTGGGCGTTGAGCGCAGGCTCTGCTTTGGCGCAGGCAGCCGGGCCGCAGAATGGGGCCTATGGCTTTCAGCCGCCCGCGACTGCCGTGCAAGAACAAGTGATCGCCTTTCATGACTTTGTGTTGCTGATCATCGTGGCCGTAACTTTGTTGGTTTTTGGGCTGCTGGTCTGGGTGGTTATCGCCTACCGGCGCAGCGCCAATCCCAATGCCCGCAAGTTCTCGCACAACGTTCTGGTGGAAGTGATCTGGACGATCGTTCCGGTGCTCATCCTGGTGGCCATCGCCTTTCCTTCCTTCCCGCTTTTGGCGCTGGAAGAGCGCGTGCCCAAGGCAGATATCATTCTCAAGGCCACGGGAAATTCCTGGTATTGGGATCATGAATATCCCGATTTCGGGGTGACGATTTCCTCCAACGTGCTGGATGCCGCGGATGCCGCGAAGGCCGGAAAGCCGTATTTGCTGGGCGTGGATACGCCTTTGTATGTGCCTGTCGGCTCCGTTGTCGAAGTGGTGGTGACGTCGAATGATGTGATCCATTCCTGGGCCATGCCGACGTTTGGCGTGAAGCAGGATGCCGTCCCCGGCAAGCTGAACCAGGGCTGGTTCAAGGTGGAGCGCGAAGGCGTGTATTACGGCCAGTGCTCTGAGCTGTGCGGCATCAAGCATTCGGCGATGCCGATCGAGATTCATGCCGTTTCGCCGGCGCGCTTCGCTGCCTGGATCACCGAAAACGGCGGGGATGCCAGTAAATTCAAGCCGGCGGTGCAAACCGCGGCGCTAACGTCTCAATCGGAGTGATGGCCATGTCTGGCGCGCAAACTGCTGCTATTAGCCAAGCGCATGGGGAGGCTCATGCGCAGGAGCATCGCCCCAGCATCTATGACTGGAAGCGCTGGGCCTATTCGACCAATCATAAAGATATCGGCACCATGTATCTGGTGTTCGCCATTATGGCCGGCCTGGTTGGCGGGGCCCTTTCGGGCTTGATCCGCTGGGAGCTGGCCCAGCCGGGCCTGCAAGTGTTCAATGAGCAATCGGTGCTGGGCGGGCTGATTACCTTCGGCAATGAGCATAATTATAATGTGGTCGTGACCATGCACGGCCTGATCATGATTTTCTTTATGGTCATGCCGGCCTTGATTGGTGGCTTTGGCAATTGGTTCGTGCCGCTGATGATCGGCGCGCCAGACATGGCCTTCCCGCGCATGAACGCAATTTCCTTCTGGATTTTGCCATTTTCCTTCGCCTTGGCGACGATCTCGATGTTCGTGCCGGGGGCAGGTGCCAATACGGGCTTTGGCGGCGGCTGGACGCTGTATCCGCCCTTGTCCACGAGCGGGCACAATGGCCCAGCCATGGATTTGCTGATCTTTTCCCTCCAAATCGCGGGGGCGAGTTCCATCCTGGGTGCGATCAATTTCATCACCACGATTTTCAA
>CAZAGL010000158.1:0-5732 GCA_964484435.1 uncultured Caulobacteraceae bacterium | reverse complement strand
CCAGGGCCGTTTGCTTGCGCAATTCTGCGGTCAGGCGGCGCACTTCGGCATCGGCGGTCAATTCCTCGCGCTGGTTCAGCCGGAAGAAATCGCTGGCCCCGGTCTCGAAAAGCCGGCGCTCCGCCGCCTGGATTTGCAGGGCCTGCATGACCTCCTGCCCCGCCAGCAGGGCAAGCCGTTCGGCACCGGCCGCCTCGACCCGCAGCGATTCAATTTCCACCGCAATGAATTCGGCCGTGCGCTGCAGGCTCAGTTCCAGTGCGCGCCGCTCGGCGTCGGCCGCCGTCAGCCGGCCCCGCGCGCCGCGCTGGCCAAATGGCTGCGACAGCTTGACGCCGATCACCGATTCCGTCCCCTCGCGGGATATCCCGCCAAGCCCCGTGCTGCCCAGGTCCCGGCCAAGCTCATAGCGCAAATCCAGCCGGGGCAGGAGATCGTTGCGCGCCAGCCGCGCTTTGGCCTGCGCGCGGGCGATATCGAGGCGCAACGCGCCGAGTTCGGGGCGCAGCACGGCGGCATTCTGCGATTGGGCGATCGCCTCGGCGATATCGACACGGGGCAAATCGTTGAGTGCCGGCACGGCTTCGGCGCGCGGCGGCTCGGGCACGCCCGCTTCGTCCCGCAAGAACAGCGACAGGCGCGCGGCGGCGATTTGTTGCGCCTGATCCGCCTGCTCGACCAGCATCTGCCGGCGCAGAATATTCTGCTGGTTTTCGATCAGGATCAGCTTGGCGCGCGCGCCGCGCTCCACCTGGCTACTCAAACCCGCTTGGCGCTCATTGGCCACTTGCAGCAATTCGCGGTAAACCCGCAGGCGATGCCCGGCCAATACCCAATCGAAATAGGCGCGCATCGCCTGGTGCTGGACCTTGACGCGCGCCAAAGCCAGATCGAAATCGGCAGACTCCACGGCAAGGCCTGCATCAAGGCGGCGAAAACGTCTTTCATCAATATCGCGATCGCGCAAAAGCGATAGCGCCACGCCGACTTTCACTTCCCCCGCGCGGTTCGTGAACAATTCGTCTTCATAGATGGGAAAATCGCCACGGGACAGCCGATAGCTTCCGTACAAAGACGCCCCAAGCGGGGCAAAGGGCTTTTCCACCTTGGTGGCCAAAGCGCGCCCATCATAAAAGCCGCTGGCGTAGATTTGGCTGTCCGTTCCGACCAGGGCATCGAACGCGCCCTGCGAAGCGAGCGCGCGGCCTCGCGCGGCCTCGCGCTGGGCCAGCGCTTCCAACACGCTCGGGAAATGCCGCTGGGCGGTTTCGAGCACGCGGCCCAAAAGCAGCGATTGGGCCTGCGCGCCGCTGGCCGGCGATGGCACGGTCTGCGCGGTTTGCGGCTCGTTGGCTTCGGCGGTTGAGATCGCACCCGCGCACAACAAAGCGGCAAGGGAGGCCGAGTTGGCGATTTTGGCTTTTCTCATTGCGGGCCATCTTCGGCAGCGGCCGGGCCAGTGCGGGGGGAAGCGGGCGGAAAGTTGTTGAGCTGGCGCCACAGCTCGAAGCCGACGGATACGGTTTCCAACAGCACCCAGCCTTGGGCTTTGCCGCCAAAGCGCAGGAATCGCGGTTCTGGCCAAGGCGGCCCGCTCGGATCTGGGGCCACGAGCGCGCGGAAGCGGCCGTCCAATGCCGCCGAGGGATCGACGCTGACCACCACGCCGGCGAAGGACCCAACCGCGACGGAGGGCCAGCCCGCGAACTGGACCGCAGGCCAGCCCTCAAACTGCAAGCGCACCTTGCGCCCCGGCCGGACCAAAGGGGCGTCGCGCCCGGAAATGTACAGCTCAACCGCGATATTGGCGGTGTCGGGCAGGAAGGTGGCGATCGGATCCCCCGCCGCGACGGCGGTGGAGGCATCGCCCGCCTCGATCCGCAAGATCGTCCCGTCGCGCGGGGCGCGAACGGTTTGCGCCGATTGCCGCGAAAGCTGCACATCCAGGCGCGTCAGGGCCGCGCTGGCTTCGGCCAATGCGCCTTCGTGCTCGGAGACCTTGATCTGCGCGAACTCATACTCCCGGCGCGCCGCCAGCCCTTCAGCATAGAGGCCGCGCATGCGGGTTTCATCAAGGCGCGCTGTGCGAAGCGCCGAACGCGCGGCGGTGTATTTCGCTTTGACCTGGGCCCGCTCGGCGGCCAGGCGCTCCAGCAAGCGCGGGTCGATATCGACGATGCGAACGATCGGATCGCCGGCGCGCACCCGGCTGCCATCGCGAACAAACCATTGATCGATCCGCCCCGGCACGAGGGCGTCCACGGTTTGCAGCCGATCTTCAGGTTGCAGGGATGTGAGGGTTCCGGTGCCCACACTGGTTTGCACCCAGGGGGCCAACGCGAGAAACAACACGATCGCGCAGGTGCCGATGGATACGATCCCCGTCACGGCGCGCATGACGCGCGGTGTTCTGATCCCGCGCAAGGTCTTGAAATGCTGGGCGAAGCGGGCGGGCGGATCGATCATGTGGCCACCGAAACGCGCGCATCGGAAGCGGCCATGTGCACGCCATCCAAAGCCCGCGCGCTTTCAACAAAACTTTGCTTGCGCGCCCCGAGGGCGAGATAACTCGATAAACCCAGGCCATCGCGACGATGGCCGAAATAGAGGATCGTTGCGTTCTGGCCCGCTAGCGCGGCGGCGAGGCGCTCTGGGGCGATCAGGTCGCAGATCTCATCCAGCAGCAACACTTTGGGCCTGGCCAGCAGGGCACCAGCCAGCTTCAACGCGGCCGCCTCCGATAGCGACAAGGGAAAGCCCATCGGCCCAAGCGGTGCATCGAGGCCGCCGGGGATCCGCTGGAGGGCGTCCTCAAGGCCAACGAGGCGCAGCACCTCAAGCTGCGCTTCGGCCCTGGCCTCGGGCGCGGCCACAGCCAGATAGGCGCGAACCGAGCAATCTGGAAACGCCAGCCCGTGCACGAGCACCACATCCTGGCGCAGGCGCAGCACGTCCATGGCCTCGATATCGACGCGGCCAAGCGTGATCAGGCCCGCATTGGGCTCGATATAGCGTTGCAACAGGCGCATGAACACCGTGGAAATATCGGGATCGGCGGCGCCAACATAAGCGCGCGTCCCCGCCGGCAGCCGCAGATCGAACTCAAAGCTGTGGCCGTGGCGGCTGGCCCTGGCACCGAGAAACGCGATCTCGTGCCCGTCTGGCTCTGCGGTTGTCACGGGGAAAGGCGGCTCCAAAGGCACTTCGAGGAACAAGCCAAGTTCCTCCACCCCGGCAAACAAATCATAAAAGCTGTCCAAATAACTGCTGAATTCGGCGACAGCCAAAAAGATGGCCGAAAGCACCAGTTCCGCAGCGACCAATTGGCCGAGGGAAAGCTGGTTCTGGATAACCAGCCAGCCGCCCAGCGCCAGCAGCGCCGCGCTGGCGGCCGCGTAGAGCATGAGGAAAGCGATGGATTGGGTGAAGGCGCGCCGGAAGTGCCGCCGCGAGGTGTCCACATAATCGCGCGTGACTTCGTCCGTCCGCTCCAGAGCCCGGGCAATTCGCCGCTCGGAGCGATAAAAGCCATCGCAGGCCCCGAGATTACCCAGCCAACGCGCCGCCGCGTATTTGGCATGGGACAGATCAATGGCGCTGAGCAGGGCATTGCGCCCCCAAATAAACCAGATCAGCGCGACGCACGTAACGAAGATCAGGTTGAAGGCCAAAAAGAACGGATGGTAAAACGAGACCAGGATGAATCCGGTCACGGCCTGCAAAACGACAGTAAACCCACCGATAAGGAGTTTCGGCACGTTTTTCTGGATCGTGCCGATATCGAAATAGCGATTGAAAAGATCGGCGCGCCCTTCTTCATGGAAAAAAGGATTTCGCGAGAGCACCACCCGTAAGGCGATCTCCGATGTCATCCGGGCATAAAAGCGCCGGCCAAATATCTCAAGCAGATGCTGGCGCAGCGCGGTCAACAGCCCCGAAACAAACAAGAGCGCAAAAAGCGTCGCCGCCAGCAAAACCAGCGGCCCCAACAAATTGGTATTGGCAACGGTATTGATTAATGTCTGGACCGATATCGGCACCGCCAGCGTCAACAGGCTGACACCGATTCCATAAATCGCCGCCATGACAAAGAAGGCGCGATCGGGTTTCAGAAGCGTGGCCATGGTGCGGAATACGTGCGCCGTTTGCGACGCCTCGTCTGCATTTCGCGCCATCTGGCCCTCGCTTTGGGTGGATCCCCGTTGTGTAGATAAGAACGCGTGCGCGCAGATCAACACATAAACAGGCTAACGCCTTATGAGCGCGCTGAGGTGCGCCGTGATTTCGGCTCGATCCATCGCAGCCTCGGCAAAGCCAGCCCGCATGGCTGTTAGCGAGGCTGTCTGAGGTCCAGCATCGAAAAAACAGACAAGACAATAAATAATCCGCCGCCGATTGCCACTTGGGGTTGTGGAAGTACCAGCCAGGCAGCGCCAAAAAAGCTGGTGAGCATGATGTTTTGCGTTGCCAAGCTGAGCCCATGGGCGCGGCCGGCTTTGACGGGGCGAAAGATATTGCCCAGGGCGGCGCAAATGATGGCGAGCCCTGAGCCCGCGAACCAAAGAATCTCCTGCGTAAGGGCAGGTGCCAGAAATGCGAGCCCCAGATGCACAAGGCCAAGTGCCAATGTGATCCAGCCGACGATGGTGTGGGTTTTCTCGCGCATCGTATCAGCCGTCCATATCCGAGTAGGATGCGATCGATGAAAATCACATCGATCCGCGAATCATGGTCTATTTATACAAATTAGAGCATCGAACCGTGATCAAACTGAATTCGTTTGATCGGACGATGCTCTAACCGTTTGAATTTGCGCATTTTCGGGCACAAAACCGCGACTACACTTTTGTTGAAAATGCGCTAGCCGCGCGCCAGCGCACGATCGCCGTACTTGCCAAAGCCAAGCCTGCAAAAAGAGTGAGTGCTTCGAGGCCAATCGCGACGAAATAGTTCTGCAACGGCTCTGGGTTTGACACAGAGGCGCACCAGCAAGCCAAGAGCGCGGAGATTGCCGCGCCCAAGCTTACGAAAATGCGCAGCGCCCGCGCGGACCACACCGCCAAAAGCCCTCCTATCGCGTAACTGATGCTCGCCGCGAGCAAAACGCTGCTTGGCAAGTCTTCGGACAGGTGCCCCGACAACCATACGCCGCAAGCGCTCAAGGTTAACAATCCGATCGCTATTGTTGTCTGCGTTGCACTGGCGAGGAAGGCCGGCGAGGCCGCTCGCCGCCACGCGACGCTGCCCAGGCACCCCAGCGCAAACGCGATGCCCTCGCCTGCCTGACGCGCATGCAAAACTTCCGCCTCCATTGCGCGCATCCACTCTTGTTCAGCCGGAAGCGCAAGCCGCGTCGCGATTTGCATGATCGCAACCGAAAGATCAGGCGGGCGGATCATTGCGCTGTTCTTTCCCGCTTCGAGGGCGTGCGTGTGAGCTTTGCATTCTCATGCTCAATCGCATAAGCACGACCAGCATCCGTTAGGCGATAGGCGTGACGGGGTGGGCGACCTTCCGAGGCTGGGGGGCGCCACGCAGCATCCAGAAAGCCCCGCTCGTGCAGGCGCATAAGGATTGGATACATCGTACCTGAATTCAGGCCGCTGCTTTTCATCAATTCGTAGCCATAGCGTTGTGCGTCCGGCTGTTCGAGCAAAAGCGTGAGCAGCTTGATCGTGGCTGGCGAAGGAGGGCGATATCTCATCCCACATACTCTACATATGTTGAGTTCA
>CAZAGL010000157.1:0-5765 GCA_964484435.1 uncultured Caulobacteraceae bacterium | reverse complement strand
GCCTGAAGCGCTGAGCGGTGAGGTTTGGGCCATGAGCACATCTGCCGCCTTGCCGCTGATCGTGGATATGGATGGCACCTTGATCGCCACCGATGTGCTGGCCGAAGGCATCGTGGCGGGTGTGTTTGCCAAGCCGTTTTCTACATTGCTGGCGTTGTTCGCGCTGCGAGGCGGGCGGGCCCCCTTCAAGCGGCGCATCGCCGAAATCGATGCCGCCGATATCGAAATGGTGCCCATGCGCGAAGAGGTGCTGAATTGGCTGCGCGCGGAAAAGGCCCGCGGGCGCGAAATCCATCTGGTTTCGGCGGCGGATGAGGCGATGGTGCGGCGCGTGGCGCAGCGCACCGGCCTGTTCGATAGCGCTCAAGGCAGCCGTGACGGCATCAATTTGCGATCGCGGCGCAAGGCAGCGGCGCTGAAGGCGCGCTTTCCCGGCGGCTTTGTCTATGCCGGGGATAGCCGCGCTGATTTGGCGGTGTGGGAAGCCGCCCAGGGGATCGTCCTGGTGGGGGTGAGTGCGGGCCTGGCGCGCGCGGCAAGGTGCCTGCCCGTGCCGATCGAGCGGGCCTTCACCGTGCCAAAAGCCGGCCTTTCGGCCTGGATCGCCGCGCTGGCACCGCAGCGATGGATCCTCAATCTGCTGGTTTTTTTACCCTTTCTGCTTTGGCGCGAGGGTCAAGATTGGCAGGGCTTCTTGCGCGCGGGGCTGGCCGTTTTGCTGATGTGCGCGATGGCTTCCGGCACCTATTTGCTAAGGGATTTGGCCCATCTCGGCGCGGATCGCCGCCTTGCCTTGTTGCGGACGCGCCCAATCGCGGCCGGCCAGATTGCGCTGCCTACCGGGGCCAATATGGCCCTGGCCTTGATCCTTGGATCCTTGGGCCTGGCCTCGCTGATTTTGCCGGGGCTGATCATGCCGCTGATGATCTATCTGGCCATCGCGGCGTGCAGGTTTTGGCCGATCCGGCGCGGGGCCATGACCGAGAATTTGCTGTTGGGCGTCTTGCTCCTCTTTCGGCCGATTTTCGGCGCGATGGCGCTTGGGCTGCCGGTAACGAGCTGGTTGTCGGGCTTGTTTGCTGATCACGGCGTGGCCGGCCTTGGCGCATTTCTCATTTAGTTTGGGGCGATCTGCTGGACACGACGGGCGCGCGGGTGCGCAAGGCCTTCAAGGACCAGGTCATCGATCGCAAAATCGCCATGGTGCTGGCCCGGCGCTGGCTTTGGATGGCTTGGCGCGTTTTCCACACCGCGCCAAGGCCCTTCACGCCATCCATCATGCCGCGGAGCGTCGGGGCCCAGCGCTTTTGCCCCAGCACGCGGGCCAGCAGATACAAACTGGCCAATACGTGGAATGGCATCAGCAGAAAGAAGGCCGGGGCCGGCATGTTTTTTACAAAGGTCCAGAGGCGATTGCGGGTCCCGTGATAAACCGCAAATTCTGACTGCACGCCCGATGAAGCCCCGCCAACATGATGCACGATGGCCTCCGCGATCTGGTGCACATCCCATCCCGCCAGCCGCAGCCGGAACCCCAAGTCGACATCCTCGCAATAGCAAAAAAACGCCTCGTCAAACCCGCCGATTTGGGCCCAGGCGTCGCGCCGATAAAGCGCGGCGGCCGCGCAGGCGCTGAACACCATGCCGCTGCGCGCGGCCGTTTTTCGTGGCCAATGATAGCCGCCGCGCCAGGGGATGCCGAACACATGATAACAATCTCCGAGTCCATCGTATTTTTCCACATCCTCCGCGGCCATCTGCGTGCTGCCGAAGGAAGCGGCCTGTGGCGCGCTCTCGGCGGCCCGCACCAGGATTTCCAGCCAATCCGGTTCGGGGAAGGCGTCGGGATTCAGCAAGGCCACGAAGGGGGTGTCCACGCTCAGGACCGCGCGATTATTGGCGCTGGCAAAGCCGGTGTTTTCCGGCAAGTGCACGATTTCGGCGTGCGGTGGAAAATCCTCTTGCTGCGGGCGTTGATCCGGATGGGAATCGTTATCGATCACGAGGATCCGCGCGGGCAGGGTTTGTGCCGCCAGCGCGGCTTTCAGGCGCGGAAAATGCGCGCGCGAATTGAAGGTGACAATCAAGATGCTGGCGGAAAAGCGCATGCTGGCGGGCGTTTCGTTTCAGAAAAATCACGGTGTGATCGAGCCTAGCAGAATGCCGAAGAAGCCGCGATGGCCGCAATCCGCGCGCATGGCAGCCCGGCCGCGCCGAGCACGGCCGGGGAGGGCTGGCGCAAATCGACGGCCCCCAAATCTGGAAACCTTAAATTTCATTTACCGTGCCCAGAAAGCGCCCCAATCGGCTTGACGCGCGATCGGGGGTTGTGTGAACCTTTGTCAGCCACCTGCCGATCGGCCTTGGGCGCTGCTTCGGGGGCTCCCATCACGGGGGCTCCCATCACGGGGGCTCCCATCACGGGGGCTCCCATCACGGGGGGCTCCCATCACGGGAGGAGTTCTCATGAAAGCGTTGAATAAAGTTACAGCCATGCTCGCCGCGCTTTGCTTGACGAGCGGCACGGCCCTTGCCGCCCCCGCTGCGCCGGCGCAACAATCCCAGGTAGTGAGCGAAACGAAAGCGGTGGATAGCAATATCTGTATTTTAATAATAACTATATCATCAGATGTAACAATTTACGAAGGCGTGTGCGTAATTTTTAGTGATGGCAGCATTTAACAAGATTTGAAATAAGTTTGGTGTCGCAGGTGTTTTTCACCTGCGACACTTCTGAAAACTTGGCCAAATTTCTGGGTAATCGTCATGACTGGGCTGAATTTAAAGTTAATGTCCGCGGTGCTTTTGCTGGCGTGCTGGGTGATGCCCAGCTTCGCGCAATCCGGATCGCCGACGACAGCCAAGGCGGTAAGTTCCGCAACGGTATCATTTCACGCTCTCGAAGGGAAATGGGTCAAATATTCTACCGCACCGGTAACTTTTATCGAAATCTCGACGCGGGGTGGCAAGCTGCATGCTCAATATGTGGGAGCACAATCTGGCCAGCATTATGATTGTACTAATGTAAACTATCAGAACGGAGAGCTGTCTTTTGAATTTCCGGGCAAGCCAGTGCCGGTTTATAAACTGAAGCTGACGCCCGGCGGCACACAATTGATCGGGGAACTGGTACACCCCAGCTTTCCCTATCCGATTCCGGTAGTTATGGAAAAAGTCGATACTTGGCCAACGCCCGAAGAGATTGCCGCGCGCGGCCCTGCTGGGCCGGCCATTGTTAGGAAATGACGCCATGAAACGGATGTTTTCAGCCCTCCCTCTCGCGATTTTTCTCGTCACGGGCTTTGGCCAGGCAGCGGCCCAGCCGGCGGCAACGAAGCCGGCCGTCGCCGCCTCGAAGGCTGTGGCGCAGGCGAATTTGCAACAATTCGTGGGCAAATGGGCGGAGGAAGGCGGCCTCAATCTGCGGTTCGAGATCAAGCTCGTGGAGGGCAAACTGCAGGTGGTGCAGGTCTTTCCCGCGTCTGGCAAGTCGAGCCCTTGCGATAATGTGACTGCCGATGGGAAATCCCTGGCGTTCGATATCAAGCTGGGCCAGAGAAAAGATGCGTCTCAAGCGGTGACTGGGGCTGCGCAGGGTCTGCCGGGGGTTCCACCAGGCGCACGGGTACAAGTTCAGACCGCGCAGCAGCTCGGCCTGCGCTTGATGCTGAGCGAGGATCGCGCGGCGTTGCAGGGGGTTTATGCTTCGGAGCTACCCTTGAATGGCTTGCCCACCCAATTGAAGCGGGTGGTGGAATGGCCGCCAGCCGCGGCCAATGCCGGGCCGGTCGTGATCCGCAGTGGGCCTGGTTCGCCACCACAAATCCAGCCATCGAAATGATCTCGGGCAAATCCGCTTCGTGCGGGCATCGCAAAATCCTTTCCATCGGCGTGATGGCCGCTTTGCTGATTGGCCTGATGCCAGCCGGCGGGGGCTGGGCGCGCGCAAACGGGGCGTCTCGCGTATCGGGCGCGTTCGGTTCGGTGACGGCCCAGGAGGGCAGCCATCGCAGGCAGGCCTTGGCCGCGGTGAAGGCCGTCCGCCGCGATAGCTGGAAGTATTTGAAGGTGCGGGGCGTCCGGTTTGACTTTATCGATCAAAAAAGTGTCCGGGCGGGGCAGGCATTGCCATCCAGGGGGGATGATATCCTGTTCCATTGGGAGTTTCCTCCGTCTACGGATATTTCGCGCCAAGCCGAGGGCGCGTTGATCGGCCTCATTCGGCACGAATTGGGCCATCAAGTATTCCTGCGGCGGGTCTTGCCGCCCGGCAAACGCGATAGCTATGGAAGCGATGCCCCCGATTGGCTCGATGAGGCGGCGGCGATCGTAATGGAAACGCCGCAAATGAAGGATCAGCGCCGCGTCGTTGCGCGCATGCTGGCCGCCCAAGGCAAGCTTTTGCCGCTTGGCGATTTCCTGGCCATGCCCCATCCCGAAGCAAAAAGCGCGGGCGATCGGCCGGCATCGGCAAGTCCAAACGGAACGTTCGCGCCCCAAAACCCACTTCAAACCCTAGTTTTTTATAGTCAATGCCAGGTTTTTACAGATTTTTTAATTTCAAAAACGGGTGAAGCAGCCATACTGAGAAAGCTGGCCGATACAATCGGGCGCAATGAGGATTATGTGGCCTTCCTCGTGCAGGAAATCGCAATTGAGGGCGGCCAAAGTTCAATCGACGATGTCAACAGCATGTTTTTGGGGTGGGTGCGGGAAAGTACACCGCCCGGGGGCAAGGGGAAGATCGGATGATCTCGGATTGCGCCAAAACAGAGAATGGATAGGAGAAGGCCACGAAATGGCGATCCTTGAAAAAGACAATTCCTCGCCGCAGCCTTTTTACTTCGCCGAGAGCGCATCGGCTTTCGCCGGGGCAGAGATGGATGCGCCCATGGCGGCGCATCAGCGCCGGCGCAGGTTTGTGCTGCGCTGGGCCTGGATCGCCGGGCCGGTATTTCTGGCCATTTTGCTGGCGATCCTGCTATCTGGCCAGCGGCTGGGTGATCTCACGGTGCGCGCCGGCGATCTCGAAATCGCCATGGCCGCGCCGGGTGCGGTGCAAGAGGAGCGCGCCTTCAGCGGTTTGGCCGTGCCCGTTGGCCTGCAATTGATCATCAGCGAGCAACCGGGGCAGATCGCCGAAGCCTTTGTCAAGGATGGGGAATCGGTGGCCAAGGGCGCGGCCCTGCTGCGGATCGCCAATTCCGATCGCGAGCTGGAGATCCGCAAGGGCATCGTGCAGGCCGAGGCCGAGATCAATTCCCTGATCGCACAAACGGGCTCGCTCCAGCAGGCGGCGCTGCAGAGTGAAAAAGATCTTCTGCAAGCCGAATATGATTTGGCTGAATTGCGCACCAAGGTGCAGCAGCGTGATGAACTCGCAAAAGCCGGGTTTTTCCCAAGGCAGCAGCTGGAATCCATGCAGGGCGAATTGAGGCTGAAAGAATCCCTTCTCGCAAAAAGCCGGGAGGTGTTTCAATCGCAAAAAAGCCTGCGGGAGGAGCAAAGCCGCGTTCTGCAGCGCCAGAGGCAGGCCGCCGATGAAAACCTGGCGCGCGCCAAACGGCAATTGGACAGCTTTATCATCCGCGCGCCCTTGGCCGGCAAGGTTTTGGCCATGGAAGCCGATTTGGGCAAGAGCCTGTCCGGCGGGGCCCAAGTGGCGCAGATCGATGGCGGCGGCGGGCTGGAAGTCCGCGCCAGCGTGGATCAGCGCAGCATCAACGCGGTGCGCATCGGCCAGGAGGGCATGATCCAGATTGATG
>CAZAGL010000156.1:0-5796 GCA_964484435.1 uncultured Caulobacteraceae bacterium | reverse complement strand
GAATAAGCCGGCGATCATCACTGTTGTCGGCGGGGCCGCGACCCTTGTGCTTGTCTTGTCCGTCACGGGGATTGGAGCGCGACCCAGTGCGCAGACCGATGCGCGGCGTCCCTTGATGTCGGACCCGGCCCGTCCGGAGATGGCGCAAGGGCGAGTGCGCGAGCTGCCCGGTTCATATGAGGAGGCGGCTGCGTTCGCTCGACAAAGCGGCATGACCCAGACGATCCCTGAACTCGGCGATCCCATGGCGGGAGACATCGCGGCGTTCGCGCCGGAAGAAAACTACGCTGGCTATGATCCAGCCGCCCACGGCATGCGTGCACGTGAGCCCGCAAGTGCAAGCGGCGTTTCGTACACGAGCGGGGCGACAACTTCAGGTACCTCCGAAAGCGACATGGCTTTGCGATCTGGTCTCTTCTTCCAGATGCGCGACCGCGGGCCTCAGAGTGGAACGATCGCTGGCGCCGGTATGCAACCAGTCGCGGAGCCTGGAGAAAGCGCTGAAGACCGCGCCGCGATGACCTCGCCGCATCGGCTGATGGCGCCGGTCTCGCGCTTTTCCCTGCATCCGGGCGCGATCATTCCGGCGAGCCTTGTCACGGCGATCAATTCCGAAGCGCCTGGCCCGGTGATCGCGCAGGTTACCCAAGGCGTATACGACAGCGCCACGGGTGATCGGCTACTGATCCCCCAAGGTGCCCGGCTCATCGGCAGCTATCGTTCCGCCACACGCTACGGCCAGCAGCGGATCGCCATCACCTGGTCGCGCCTCGTCATGCCGGATGGTCGCCAGATTGTGCTCGATGAACTTGCCGTCAATGGCGCTGGATCATCAGGCGTTGCGGGGGCCGTCGACAATCACTGGGGCGAAGTGTTCGGCGCGGCTGCGCTCGGCACCCTGATCAACGTGGCTGCAGCCGCGACCGAAGATCAGCGAACGGTGGGTCTCACCTATGGCGGCGTTGGCGTCATCGTCGATCCGGCGGACGAAGCCGCGCGCGAAGGTGTACAGCGCGCCGCAAGCGCAGTGTCAGGGCGTGTGGTCGAGCGAGGATTGTCGGTGCCGCCGACGATCCGTATCGCGGCAGGCGCCCGCGTTTCCGCGCTTGTGACGCGCGAGTTAGCCCTTCTCCCCCGGTAAGATAGCCAGGAGCACTCTCGCTTCAACTGGATACGATAGACACGGCGGTTCTTTAGTGGTTTCCGTCCGAGGGAACCATTTTTTGGGTGGGGATCACCTAGTGTCGTTGCACCGATTTCACGTCGTCATCTCATACAGCCACGCAGACAGGGATGCGGTCGAACAAATAGTGAAGGTGCTGAGTTTCGAGCATGGCCTGTCAGTCATGTGGGACCGTGACCTTTACGGCGACACTTGGCGCCGAGAATTCGACTTGGCCGTGCAACAGGCGCAGAGTTTTCTCGCATTGGCACGCGGACCACTCACCACCTATCAGGTGGATGAGTTGGAGTATGCCAATCAAATTCGCCGTCGGAATCCGGACCCCTTTGATCTCGCCTGGCCGCGTCGAGTCTTGGGATAGCGGACCACTCACCACCTATCAGGTGGATGAGTTGGAGTATGCCAATCAAATTCGCCGTCGGAATCCGGACCCCTTTGATCTCGCCTGGCCGCGTCGAGTCTTGGGATATCTGCCGGGCGCTGATGTTGCTGCGATCGACGCCAGTGTTGGTTCGGCAATCGGCGCCAGCTTCCGCGTGCATTTGCCAGACGATCTGAATAAGCAATCATCGCAAGAGATAAGAGATCGTCTTCTCAAAGACGGCCTTTCTGTTGTAGCGAATGGGCCAGCTTTCGACGCCCAAGATCGACCGCAAGCATTTCGCGCGGACGCCGTGAAACTTGCGAAACTTCTAACTGGGGCGTCGCTCTACGGAGTCCCGGATGTCGGCCTTCGCGAGTTGGTGCAGAACGCTTATGACGCCTGCATCCGAAAACAAAACCGCAAGCTTAGCGGGTATGTACCCAAGATAACCCTCCGGATCGATCCGTCCGGTCAGTATTTTGATGTGGAGGACAACGGGCCTGGAATGAACCGGGACTCCCTATTGAACGAATTCTTCGTAATCGGGGCAAGCGCAAACCATACTTTTTTGGAAAACCACCAACTGAACACGATTGGCATGTTCGGCATCGGCTTCATCAGTTGTTTTGCGATTGCGGAAAGGATCGTTGTCAGCACCAAGGCGCTCGATGGCGGAGATGTCTACAACTTCTCGATGACGAGCATCACAGAAGTGGCACATCACACTCCTGAAAGCGAATGCGATCGAACCACCACCGACTCAGGGACAACTGTGCGAGTGTATCTAAAGGACAAATATGCGCGGACGAAGTCTTTTGCCATTGATAAGTTGCGGCAACATTGTCGTCATGTGCGATTTCTTTTCCTAGTCCACGACGGTGAAGAGGTTAGGTTCGAACAGAAGTGGCTGTACCGACCCGGCGCCTTCGTGATGCTGGAAGAGCCAGGTCGCTACAAGGCAATTTTTTCCTGGGCAAATCTAAATGACACGCGCCCAATTAAGGTTTGCTCTGGAGGCATTCTTGTTTGCGAGTGGGATAGCCGTTTCAACATGTTCGGTGAAATTGATGTTGAACCTCAGCAGCTGACTCTCACGATGGCGCGTGATGGTTTTGTCGATGACGATAAGAGCCAAATTCTAGATGAAGTTTCGTCGCTTGGATTGAAGAAATTGTTGGTCGAGACAAGAAGCGTTCTTTCCTCGGACAGAGCGTCGACGATAGTTTCTGTGGTTGATGCGAAGCGAATACGAGAGGCGAATGAGCGCCTTTGCGGCAAGGAACCGTCAGACATCGAAATACAAGCTGTCGAGGACAACATCGCAATCTCCGCTTTGATTGAGCAGGAACAGCATTCCCACTTTTGGGCCTCTGGTAGACCAGCGGACGTATACTACTATTTGGAAGCAGAGAGTGAGCCCCTGCACAAGGTTATGCGACAAAGCATTCGTCGGAGTGGGCTCCCGCTCTTAATGCTGGGGCACTCAACTGAAGACGCTGAACGGATTCAAAGACGCCGCGCCGCCATCGAGGCATATTGCTTGCGTCAAGGCGTTCGATTCTTGAGCATAGTAGAGGATTTTCCCGCCCAACTCTTGTTGCCCAGCGTTAGCCTAAGCGGTCTATCGAAACACCAGACGCGTGTGGTTCGTGAGTTGGGTCGCCTTTTGCGAAAGAATGCGGATGCGCAGGGGGGGCTGATGATTGTGGCTACTGAGGAGAACCTAGGTGAGATGCTCGTTTGCATCGGGAACAGATGCTATCTGGCGCTTTGCGCTCCCGAGTTCCCAACGCCAAAAGTCAGCGGTCGGGAATTGAAGGTCAGGCTACAAGTCGCCATTGAACGTATGCCAGTTTTGGTAGGCGGGCGATCGACTACCGACACCGGGGTGTTGCAGTGACACGTCACATCCGCCGCAAACTCTCAGGCGGGTTGATGATTGTAGACAACTCACAAATCGCGCGCCTGAATTTGCCCTGACAGCAAGGGCAAGAAGGCGTTTCAGCCAGAATGGCGAAGGCGGCGGCAAAAAAAGTACAGCCGCGCGTAAGCGGCGGGGGACGGCGGCGGTCAATCGTCGATTGCCGGCAGATGGAGCTCTTTTCCGCGCCTGTTTCCGAGCCCGCGATCGAGCCGCTTGCTGCGCCGATTGGCGCCGCTGTGCCGGGATCCTACCCCGCTGATCTATTCGAGGCGTGCCAACTCGATGTGAGGCCCGCCGGTGCGCCGATCGCAAGGAATGTTGGAGCGCCGCCATCTGCTGCGAATGACGAGGTGGACGGTGAAGCGCTTGTGCTCATTGCAATCTCCGACCTCATCGGACGGCTCTGGCGAGAAGAGACCGGCGAAGACCTGTACGCTTCGCCGACCGGTCCTCAGAACTCGTATCGCGGGAAAGCGTCGATGGCGCGGGTCAAGGCCGGCCAGCCCGCATCGCCTTCAAGCGCGTAGTAGCTGTCGCCCACGGTCTTGGCGGCGTGGCCGCAGATGAAGTCCGCCACGACGCTGTCGATGCCCGCAACGAGGGCGCGCGTCTTGAAGGTGTGGCGCCAGGCATGATTGGGCTTGATGTTGGGATCGGTGACGCCGATTTCGCGCACCCATGCGGCCATCAGCTGAACGACCTTTTCATGCGGCCAGCGGCGCGGGTTCGACGGATCGTCCTTGCCTTTGCGCCGCAGCGCCTCGGGTCGATAAAAGAGCGGTCCGTCTTGCTGCGCCTCTATGAAGTCGATCAGCCCTTGGGCGACCAGATGCTCGTGGATCGGCACGATGCGCGCTTCGCGGTCCTTGATCGTGCCGGCCTCCGGCGTCAGCCGCAGCGCCCAGCGTCCCTGAACCTTGCGCAGATCCTCGCGCCGCAATTGGGTGATTTCGCCCGGACGCGCCCCCGTGTAGGCCAGAAGCCATGGTGCCCAACGCTTTGCGCGATCGAGTGTCGGCGATGCTGGTGTGACATGGATCGACTGAGCCGTAGGCAGGATGATACCCATCTCTTCCAGCCGGAATGAGCGCTCGCGCAGCTTGGTGGTCTTCTTCTTCGATCCGGCGCTTTGACCGAAGCGGAAATTGGCGAACGGGCTGACGGGCAGAATTTCGCCGCCGTCGTTCGTCTTCGGCCGCGCAGCCCACGCGAATACGGCCTTGGCGGCGGCAATGTATTGGAAGTTGACGGTCTTGTCGGTGCGGCCCTCGGGCTTGTCGCCGCCGGCGCGCAACTCATCACGCCAGCGCAGCGCGTCCTCCTCGGTGAAGGCCCGCACGTCGCGGCCCTTCCAGAAGCGTTCGAGGTCGCGGAAGACGGTGATCCAGCGGGCGCGCGTCGAGTTCGAGGTGCGCGCCTCGTTGGCGGTGCACCAGGCCTTGTAGAGCCCCATGGGGCTCATCACGTCCCCGGAGGCCGGCGCCGGCGGCTTCCAGGCAGGGAAGCGCGCCGGGCGCGGGTCCGGCGAGTAGTCGCCGAGCGAGCGACGCGCGAGGAGCGCGTTTACGGCGACGAGCTCATAGACCAGCGCGCACAGGAAACGGCGCCGCCCGGCGGCTGACAGGAACACGCGCTCCTGGGCCAGGAACTCTGCCGCCCACGCGGCCTCGGCGATGCGATTGAGCACCTGCGCCTGGGAGGTCTTGAGCCGGTCCAGCAGGTCCTCGAACCGTTCGAACGAAGCTGTCGAAGCATGACCTTCGCTCGGTCCGCCCCGGAGCCGTCCGCCATCGGCTTCGGGGACCAGATCCCTGATGCCGGCGGTCAGCCCCCTGATCTCATCGGCCCAGCGCTGCGGGGACCCCGGATCGTCGTGGTGCAGCGCCGCCTTCCAGCGGTACCAGCGGCCGGCCAGCGCATGGGCTTGGGCATGGGTCAGATCGACCCCGTCGTCCTTCAATTGGGCGCTGACGATGGCGATGCGGGCTTCGACGTTCGCCAGCCAATCGGCGAACGCGACCCGCGCCTCACGCTCCGAAAGCGTCGCCGGTTTTGAGAACTTCTCTTCGTGCGAGCGACCGAAAGTGGCCGCGTAAGCGGTGCGGATGGTCGGTGGAATTTGCTTCCGCGCCCTCCACGATCCGGAGGACTTGTCCCGCGAAAGCGTCGTCGTGCGTGGCATGGTTCTGTACCGGAGTTCTGTACTCCTGGGCCATGCAAACCCCTTGCCGTTCAACGCCTTTCAATGAATTCAACGACTTAGGGGGTCAATGGTGCCCAGAAGAGGACTCGAACCTCCACGTCCTTGCGAACGCCAGCACCTGA
>CAZAGL010000155.1:0-5830 GCA_964484435.1 uncultured Caulobacteraceae bacterium | reverse complement strand
CCCGCGCGGCATGTTTGGCCGCCGGCAAAGGGGCCGGGCGGGCCGAACGGTGAAAGCGTTTCATGAACGCATGCCCCCGAACGCCTTCAGGTTGGGTTCAGCGGCGGGATGTTTAATGGGCGTCAACACGGGGAACACATCGCCCCGCTCAACGGAGACATCCCATGCGCATCCCAGCCCTTCTTGCCACTGCCGCCATTGTGTTGACCACCTTGGCCGCCCCTGCGCCGGCTCTGGCCGCGCCGGGCTATGCCGGCCGCCAAGACGTGAGCCAAGAATGTCGCAGCGATCGGCGCGCCAATGCCGGCACGGGGGCCCTGTTCGGCTCGGCCATCGGAGCGGCTGCAGGCGCGGGCGTGGCCGGGCGCGGCCAACGCCCAGGCGGGGCGCTGATCGGCGCGGCGCTTGGCGCGGGCATCGGGGCCCTGGCGGGGCGTGGCTCGACGCAATGCGACGATTACGACCGAGCCGGCTATTCCGATCGCGGCGGCTACCAAGATCGTGGCGGTTATTCTGATCGTGGTGGATATGGCTACCAAGACCGTGGCGGCTATTCTGATCGCGGCGGCTATTCTGATCGCGGCGGCTATGGGCAGGTTGGCTATCACGATGGTGGGCGCAACTGCCATACCGAGCAAGTGGTTCGCTATGATCGGTTTGGCCGCCGCTGCTATGAGCCGGTCGTGGTTTGCAACTGAGGCCAAGTTCGAAGCGTAAACAGCGCCCCCCTGCCCATGCAGGGGGGCGTTACGCATGCCCGCCCCCACCCAGCCAAGCCGGCATGGCCGGTATCGCCTGGGGCAGTAAGAGATGGGCATCTTCCCAAATCATCCGCAGCGCCGCGAACACGATGATCACCACCCCGGCGATGGCGATCCAGGGATATTTGTGAATGATCCTGGCGATAATCCCGGCCGCCGCCCCCATGAGCAGCACCGAAAGGATCAGGCCAAAGGCCATGATCTCGGGATGCTCGCGGGCAACCCCCGCCACCACCAGCACATTATCCAGAGACAGCGAAATATCGGCGATCACGATCGAAATCAGCGCCCGCGCGAAGCTGATGGTTTTGCTCTCCGCGGGCGGCGTGCCGGCCGCCATGGCCTCGGCCTGGGCCGCGCCCTCACGCGCCTGGGCGCGAATATCCTTGAACATCCGCCAGGCCACCCATAGCAGCAGCAGGCCGCCGGCCAGCAGCAAGCCGCGCACCGCCAGCAATTGGATGGCCACCAGCGCAAAGCCGATGCGCAAAACCAGCGCCAGAATCACGCCGATGAGGATGGCCTGGCGCTGTTTTTTGGGAGCCAGGCCCGAAGCGGCCAGGCCCACGGCCACCGCATTATCCCCGGCCAGGACCAGATCCGCCACCACCACTTGGCCGAAGGCGGCCACTTCTTCCAGAGAAAAAATCACGCAAGCATCTCAATCTTTGTCCAGCCGAGCCGGCAGGCTATAGCGTGATCATGCCGGCTGCGGCAATGAGATGTGCATGCGCATCATCGCCGGCAATTTTCGCGGCAAACCGCTTGTGGCCCCGATCGGGCGGGCCACCCGCCCCACGGCGGAGCGCACCCGCGAGGCCATGTTCAATATCTTGCAGCACGCCATCTGGGGCAAAAGCCTGGAGGGGCTTTGCGTGCTGGATCTGTTTGCTGGCTCTGGCGCTTTGGGCCTTGAGGCCATTTCGCGCGGTGCGGCCTTTGCCTTGTTCGTGGAAACCCAGCCGCAGGCCCGCGCCGCGATCCGAAGCAATATCGAGGCCCTCGGCCTTTTTGGAAATACGCGCATCCACCGGCGCGATGCCACCGATCTGGGCGCGCGCCCGGCCGGGCTTGGCCGGGGGTTTGATCTGGTTTTCGCCGATCCCCCTTACGGGCAAAATCTCTTGGAGGCGGCGCTCAAAGGCCTCATCCAAGGCAAATGGCTCGCGCCCAATTGCCTGATCTGCGCAGAAACCGCCCCGAACGATGCCCATGGCTGGCCAGGCTTTCAAATCCTCGATACGCGCCGTTATGGCAGCGCCCAGATCATGTTTTTGGCACCGCACCCGGAAGATCCTCCCCCATGACACCCACCAAAGCGCGCATCTGCCTGATCGTGGCCATGGGGGCCAATCGCGTGATCGGGCAAAACGGGGCGCTTCCTTGGCGCCTGCGCACCGATCTGCGCCGCTTCAAGGCCTTGACCATGGGCAAGCCGGTGCTGATGGGCCGCAAAACCTGGGATAGTATCGGAAGGCCCCTGCCTGGCCGGGCCAATCTGGTGCTCAGCCGCGATGGCGGCTTTCTCGCCCCCGGCGCTTGGGGCTTGACCCATCTGCCTTTGGCCTTGGCCTTTGCCGATGCCATCGCGGCGCGGCAAAAGGTGGAAGAAATCTGCGTGATCGGCGGGGAAACGCTCTATGCCCAAACGCTGCCATTGGCCGATCGGCTGTATCTGACGCATGTCGCGGCCAGCCCCATCGGGGATGCCCATTTCCCGGAGTTTTCGGAAGGCGATTTCCAGGAAAGCGCAAACGAATCGGTGGGTGCCGGCCCGCATGATGCCTTCGCCACCTACTTTCGCGTGCTTGATCGGCGCGCGTGATGGGTGCATGCGAAAGGCCGGAGGCGCGCCATGGAGTTTGAAATTCTCGCCGAGGGCCTGGCCTTCCCCGAAGGGCCGATCGCCATGGCCGATGGCTCTGTCCTCCTTGTCGAAATCGCCGCCGGGCGGCTCACGCGCATTTGGGGCCAAGGCCGGCGCGAAACATTGGCGCAGATCGGCGGCGGGCCCAATGGCGCAGCCATCGGGCCCGATGGCGCGGTCTATGTGTGCAATAATGGCGGGCTCACCTTCATCGAAATGGGCGGGATCACGATCCCCACCATCGCCGCCGCCGATTATCAAGGCGGGCGAATCGAGCGCGTTGATTTGGCCACCGGGCGCATCGAACGGCTCTATGATCATGTGGGGGAGCATGCGCTTTCCGGCCCAAATGATCTCGTTTTCGATGCCGATGGCGGCTTCTGGTTCACCGATCTGGGCAAGGTCTGGCCACGCCAGCGTGATCATGGCGGGCTGTATTGGGCCAAGGCCGATGGCAGCGAAATCGTGCAGGCCGCTTATGGCCCCGGCTATAACGGCGTGGGGCTATCACCCGATGGCCGCCATCTCTATGCCGCCGAGACTCTGACGGGGCGGCTCTGGGAGATGGAGATTATCGGCAAGGGCCAGATCGCGCCGGGGGCCTTCGGCACGCACGGGCGCTGCGTGGTCACTTTGCCGGGTTTTCAGATGCTCGATAGCCTGGCCGTGGAGGCCGATGGGCGCGTTTGCGTGGCCACTTTGGTGCAAGGCGGCATCACCGCCTTTTCCCTGGACGGCCAGCTTGATCACACGCCCTTTTCCGATCCCCTGGTTACCAATATCTGCTTTGGCGGGCCCGATCTGCGCGATGCCTTCATCACGCTTTCCGGCACGGGCAAGCTGATCAAGGCGCGCTGGCCGCGCCCGGGCCTTGGCCTGAATTTCACCGCCTGAGGGAGCCATCATGATCACCGTTTATCACCTCGAACAATCGCGCTCCACCCGCGTTTTGTGGCTGCTCGAAGAACTCGGCCTGCCCTATGATTTGATGCAATATGCCCGCGATCCCATGACGCGCCTGGCCCCGCCCGAACTGAAAGCCGTGCATCCTCTGGGCAAGGCCCCGGTCATTCGGGACACGGAAGGCGCAGGAATTGTCGCTGAATCCGGGGCGATCATAGAATACCTGATCGAAACCTATGGTGCGGGCCGGCTCAAACCCCCGATCGGCACCAAGGAATGGGCCCATTACATCCAATGGATGCATTTTGCCGAGGGCTCGGCCATGCTGCCTTTGCTGTTGAAGCTTTACACGGGCTTTCTCGGCGAGGGCGGCAAGCCGCTGGAATGGCGCATCGATAGCGAAATCGACAACCATTTCTCCTTTATCGAACACCATCTTGAACGCACGGGCCGGCCCTTTTTGTGTGAAATGGGGCTCACCGGCGCCGATATCCAAATGTCCTTCGTGCTGGAGGCTGGCGCGGTGCGCGGCGGCCTGGCGCGCTATCCCAGCACAAGCGCCTATCTGGGTCGCCTCCAGGCTTTGCCCGCCTATCAGCGCGCCCTGGAGCGCGGCGGGGCTGTCACCCCTTCACGCTGACGAAAAACTTCTTTTCCGCACTGGATCCGCCCATGGACGTGAAACAAATCCCACCCGGCCGCAATCCCCCCGATGAGGTCAACGCCTTTATCGAAATCCCGGCCGGGGGCATGCCGGTGAAGTATGAACTCGATCCGCGCTCGGGCGCGCTGTTCGTCGATCGCTTCTTGCACACCTCGATGATCTATCCGGCCAATTATGGCTTCATCCCCAATACCTTGGCTGAAGATGGCGATCCGCTCGATATCCTCGTCATGGCCCCCACACCGGTGGTGCCCGGGGCGGTTATCCCCGCCCGACCCGTTGGCGTGCTGCTGATGCATGACGAAAAGGGCAATGACGAGAAAATCCTCGCCGTGCCCATCGATCAGCTCAATCCCTTCTATGCCAATGTGCGCAATTATTCCGATCTGCCGCCTTTGTTGATCGAGCAGATCCGCCACTTCTTCAGCCATTACAAGGATTTGGAGCCTGGAAAGACTTCCAGTGTCGGCAAATGGGCCGATTCCACCATCGCGCATGAGCGGATCAAGCTGGCCATCGCCCGCGGCAAATGGAGCGCGCCATGACCATCCCCGCCTTGCGCACGCCGGATGCCCGCTTCGCCGATTTGCCAGATTGGCCCTATGCGCCCCATTATGTCGATGATTTGCCGGGGTTTGCAGGTTTGCGTGCCCATTTCCTCGATGAGGGCCCCAAAGACGCCGCCCACACCTTCCTCTGCCTGCACGGAGAGCCCTCCTGGGCCTATCTCTATCGCCGGATGATCCCGCATTTTCTGGCAGCCGGTGCCCGGGTGATCGCCCCGGATTTCTTCGGCTTTGGCCGCTCCGACAAGCCGATCGCGGATGAGCAGTACACCACCGATTTTCACCGCGATTTCCTCTTGCGCCTGATCGAACGGCTGGATCTTTCGCGCATCACCCTGGTGATCCAGGATTGGGGCGGGCTGTTGGGCCTGACATTGCGTTTGGCTCTGCCCCAGCGCTTTGCGCGGCTGCTCATCATGAACACTGCCTTCGGCACCGGGGCCGCGCCCTCAAAGGGCTTTATCGCCTGGCGCGACTACGCGGCCAAAACCCCCGACATGCCGGTGGGCGGCCTGATCGCGCGCGGCACCCCCCATTTGACGCCCGCCGAAATCGCCGCCTATGACGCGCCCTTCCCCGATGCCCAGCACAAAGCCGGGGTGCGCCGCTTTCCACAATTGGTGCCGACGGATGCGACCCAGCCTTTCGCTGCGCTCTCGCGGCAGGCGCAGGCCTATTGGCGCGAGGAATGGCGCGGCCAGAGCTTCATGGCCGTGGGCGCGGCCGATCCCGTCTTGGGCCCCGACGTGATGGAAGCCGTGCGCGGCCATATCCATGGCTGCCCCGAGCCGTTGCTCATCCCCGATGGCGGCCATTTCGTGCAGGAATGGGGCGGGGAAATCGCCAAAGCGGCGCTGGCGGCCTTCAGCCGCTGAACCTTGCCATCCATTACCCTGGATTCCACCGATACCGCGCACGATGGCATGCCGTAAAACTTTGCAGTTGGATCTTATTTTTCATCATGCCACTGGCCGCGCGATTGCGCCTTTCCGGCCGGCCCAAACGCCCTTATATTCGCACTGCTCGGTTCGCCGGGCTATGGCGATAAACGCGCTGAGATAGACGGATC
>CAZAGL010000154.1:0-5857 GCA_964484435.1 uncultured Caulobacteraceae bacterium | reverse complement strand
AGGAAATCGATAAATCCAACAGCTTTCCGCGCCAGCTTTGGCCCAAACTGGGCGAATTGGGCCTGCATGGCATCACGGTGGAGGAGGAATGGGGTGGCTCGGGGCTGGGCTATCTCGCCCATTGCGTGGCCATGGAAGAGATCAGCCGCGCTTCGGCCTCCGTTGGCCTGTCTTATGGCGCGCATTCCAATCTGTGCGTCAACCAGATCCGCCGCTGGGCCAGCCCCGAGCAAAAGCGGCGCTATCTGCCCAAGCTGATCAGCGGGGAGCATGTCGGCAGCCTGGCCATGAGCGAGGCGGGCGCGGGCTCGGATGTGGTGTCCATGAAGCTGCGGGCCGATCGGCGCGGCGATCTTTATGTGCTGAACGGCACCAAAATGTGGATCACCAACGCCCCCCATGCCGATACGCTGGTCGTCTATGCCAAAACCGATGCGCAGGCCGGCCCGCGCGGCATCACCGCCTTCCTGGTCGAGAAGGGTATGAAGGGCTTCAGCGTGTCGCCCAAGCTGGACAAGATCGGCATGCGCGGCAGCGATACGGCCGAACTGGTGTTCGAAGATTGCGAGATCCCGGCCGAAAATATCATGGGCCCGCTGGGCGGGGGCGTTGGCGTGCTGATGAGCGGCCTCGATTATGAGCGCGCCGTGCTGGCCGCCGGGCCGCTGGGCATCATGCAGGCCGCGCTCGATGTGGCGCAGGCCTATGCCAAGGAGCGCAAGCAGTTTGGCAAGGCCATCGGGGAATTCCAGCTCATCCAGGCCAAGCTGGCCGATATGTATGTGGCGCTGTCCTCGGCGCGGGCCTATGTCTATGCCGTGGCCAAGGCCTGCGATAGCGGGCGCACCACGCGGCGCGATGCCGCTGGTGCCATTCTTTATGCCAGCGAGAGCGCGGTGAAAGTTTCGCTGGAAGCCATCCAGATCCTGGGCGGCAACGGCTATATCAACGATTATCCCACGGGGCGCTTGTTGCGCGATGCCAAGCTCTATGACATCGGGGCCGGCACCAACGAAATCCGCCGCTTTTTGATCGGCCGCGAAATGATGGCGGAATAAGCGGATTGGTGGCCATTGCCTGGCGCCTGGTTTTGTCCCATCGGCCAAATTTGCGTGCCGGGCGTTCACAGATTGGGGAGGGGCGCGCGCACGCGCCTTCGATGGGCTAAGCAAAGCGCAAGAGCGGCGCTGCGCCGCGAGGATTAGGCCATGAGCGCGACGGTTTCTGAACTCCCCACGGCCCCGGCTTCAGCGCGGGAAGTGACTTCGCAGGCCGGGCAAGGCCAAGCGACGGGCGGCAAGCCGCGCATTGTCATCGTTGGGGCGGGCTTTGCCGGCTTGTCCTGCGCCAAGGCGCTGGCCCGCGCCGATGCCGACATCACGCTGATCGATCGGCGCAATTATCATTTGTTCCAGCCGCTGCTTTACCAGGTGGCCACGGCCGCGCTCTCGCCGGCCGATATCGCCTGGCCGATCCGGGGCATTTTATCTTCGCAGCGCAATGCCAGCGTGCTGCTGGGCAGCGTGACGGGCGTGGATGTCACGGAAAAAGCCGTGCTGATGGGCGAGCGGCGAATTCCCTATGACTATCTGGTGCTGGCCACGGGCGTGCGCCATTCCTATTTCGGGCGCGACGATTGGGAGCCCCACGCCCCCGGCCTCAAGCGCATCGAAGATGCCACGGAAATCCGTCGGCGCATTCTGATCGCTTTTGAGCGCGCCGAGGCGGCCAGCGATATGGAGACGCGCCGCCAGCATCTGACGTTCGTGGTGGTGGGCGGCGGGCCGACGGGCGTGGAAATGGCCGGGGCCATCGCCGAATTGGCCCGTCACGCCTTGACTTGCGATTTCCGTAAGATCGATCCTACCGTGGCGCGCATCATCCTGATCGAGGCGGGCCCACGTTTGTTGGCCAGCTTTCCCGAGCCGCTGTCCAAGATTGCGCGCTGGTCGCTGGAGCGGCTGGGCGTGCAGGTGCTGACGGGCGTGCGCGTGGAGCGGGTGGACGCCAATGGCGTGGGCTTTGGCACCGATCAGATCGGCAGCCGCACGGTGATCTGGGCCGCCGGCGTGGAGGCTTCGCCCGTCGCCAACTGGCTGGGGCGCGAGGGCGATCGGGCCAAGCGGCTGAGCGTGGAGGGCGATCTCACCGCCCCCGGCTTGCCCGATGTGTTTGTCATCGGGGATGCGGCCATCGCCATGGGCAAGCACAAGGGCGCGGCCCCCGGCATCGCCCCCGCGGCCAAGCAAATGGGCGTATATGCCGCGCGGGCGATTTTGCGCCGGCTGGCCGGCAAAAAGCCATTGAAGCCGTTTTTCTATCGCCATTACGGGGATCTGGCCACGATCGGGCGCAAATCGGCGGTGGTCAATTTTGATTTCTGGCGCCTTTCGGGCTTTCCGGCCTGGGTGCTATGGAGCATCGCGCACATCTATTTCCTGATCGGCTTCAAGAACCGCATGGTCGTGGCGCTCAATTGGATCTGGAATTACGTGACCTTCCAGCGCGGCGCGCGCCTGATCACCGGGCCGATGGATTGAATTTTGGCGGAGCGCACCATGCTTGCGCCGCGCGGATCGGTGGCATCCCTCGTCAACATGGATTCCACCGCTCGCTTCGCGCCGGTGGGATGGCACAAGGCCTGGCCGTGAGGAAGACGCGAAGCGCTTCTTACGCCAGTTGCCAGCCGGAAAGCCCGCCGGCACCGGCCTCCACCACCAGTTGGGTGCGGCTTTGGGGGCTGGCATCGCGCGTGTTGGCCGGCCCGCTGGCCACCCATTCGGCCGTCAGCGCTTCGCGCGCATAGCGCAAAATGCCATAGCCGCGATGGGTGACATCGGCCCATTTCAGCAGCGGATTGGCGGCCTTGAGCACGGCTTCGCGCTCTCCTTCGCCGGCCTTGCTGAGCGTGGCCTCAAGGCCCGGAGAGCTGACGCTGCCGCCGGCAAATTCGACGCCGGCCAGCCGCTTGGCCCCCGCGATATCGTTCAGCCAGGCATTGTGGCTATCGCCTGCCAGGATGGAAACATGCGGGCCATACTGCTCCATGGCCTGGGTGAGGCGCGCGCGCGCCGCCGGATAGCCGCCCCAGCTATCGAGATTCCATTCCAGCCCTTGCTGGGCCAGGGATCCGGTCAGGCCAATGAATTGCCGGGTGCGGGGCGAAGCTTCGGCAGGGAGCAGCTTCGCCGCCTCGGCCGAGCCGAATTGCTTGCCGAAGATGACCTGCTGGGCCAAAACCGCCCAATCGGCTCCGCGCGCCTTGGCGCGTTTCAGCTCGGCTTCCAGCCAGGCCTCCTGGCGCGCGCCCAGCAGAGAGCGCTTGGGATCGATCAATTTGCCGCCAGCCAGATCGGCAACCGCCTTCAAGACGGCGCCTTCACCCTGGGCCAAAGCCGGGGCCATCACCTCTTGCCAGTCCAATTGCGAGTCGCGCCCGATCAGGCGCGTATCCAGCATCAGGATCGAGGCGGTCTGGCCCCAATCCAGGCGGCGATAAATGCGCAAAGGCTCTTTGGGGAACGTGCGGATGGGCAGCCAATCGCTATAGGCCTTGAAGGCCGCGGCCCGGCGATCCACCCAAGCCCCTTCGCTGGCGGGCTGGTGATTTTCGGCGCCGTCGCGCCAGGTATTGTTGGCAAATTCGTGATCGTCCCAGACCGTGGCAAAAGGCTTGCGCCGGTGCAATTCCTGCAGATCGGGATCGGCCCGATAGGTGGCATAGCGCTGGTAATAATCGGCAAGGCGGATAATTTCGCCGGCCGGCTCGATCACGCGCCCGCGCACCGCGCGCTCGGCGCTGGGATAAGTGCCGCGCGGATATTCATAGAGATAATCGCCGACATGCAGGCACAGATCGATATCATCGCGGGTGGCGGCATGGGCATAGGCGTTGAAATAGCCGAATGGCAGATTGGAGCACGAGAACAAAGCCAGGGTCAGCGGATCATGGCCGGCGGCCGGCGCGGTGCGGGTCATGCCGATCGGGCTGGCCCCCGAGGCCGAAAGGAAACGGTAATAATAGCGCCCGCCTGGCTGGAGGCCGCGCGCATCCACCTTGGCGCAGTAATCGTTGAGCGGGCTGGCCAGCGCGCTGCCCTTGGCGACGATCTGGCTGAAGGCTTCATCGCGCGCGATTTCCCAGCCGAGATGCCCGGCCAGCCCATCGGGGGTGACAAAGCGGGTCCATAAGATCACGCGATCGCTCAATGGATCGCCGGAGGCCAATCCGTGGGTGAAGGCCCCTTTCGACAAGCCCTGGGCGGCAAAGGCCGAGCCCGCGGGCGCGAGCCCGGCCAATGCGGCGAGGCTCAGCAGCGTGCGGCGATTGAGATGGTTCATGACGGAACTCCCCCTGCGGATTTTCGACCGTGCCTACACCATCTCGGTGACATGTCGATGTCGGAGTTTTGCTGATGAGAATGAGTTGCAACTGGCGGGAAATGCGGCTATACATGGCTCCATGTTCGTTTGCACCTGTCACGGCGTCCGGGAAAGGCAGATTGCCCAGGCCATCGAGGCGGGCGCGCGCACGCCCAAGGCGGCGCTCGAAATGTGTGGATGTCGCCCGCAATGTGCGCGATGCTGCAAAGAGATTGCGGATCGGATCCGCTGCGCTGCCATGGCCCCCCATCTTGGACAGGCTTCGCGCGCAGCGACCCCTTAACACGGAGCAAAGCCTGCCATGCGCGGTGAAGCGGATATTTTGCGCGTGCTCAATCACGTGCTGACCAATGAATTGACCTCGATCAACCAGTATTTCCTGCATGCCCGCATGTATCAGAACTGGGGCTTCGAGCGCCTGGGCAAGAAAGTCTATGCCGAATCGATCGGCGAGATGCGCCATGCCGATGCCGTGATCAAACGCATCCTGATGCTGGAAGGCTTTCCCAATCTGCAGGATTTGCACAAGCTTTCCATCGGCGAGAGCGTGCCCGAGGGCCTGGAGGCCGATCTGGCCGCCGAAATCCGCGGGCGGGCCACTTTGGTTGAGGGCGTCGCGCTGTGCGAAAAGAAACGCGATTACGTGACGCGCGATCTGCTCGCCGAAATCCTGGACGATACGGAAGAGCATATCGATTTCCTGGAAACCGAAATCGGGGCCCTCAAGGCCATGGGCCTGCAAAACTATCTGCAAAGCCAATACAGCCTGGATCGCGACGGGGCTTGATCCGCGCCGCTGCCCGCGCGCCGGTTGCGTGGGCGATGGTGTAGGGTCATGAGATTTGGATCGTGGAAACGGTGATGGCAGGAGTTGATCGGCGCCAGGCGCTTGCTTTGGGCTTGGTGGCCAGCCTTTTTAATAAGCCGGGCAGGGCAGCGACGCCTCCCAAGGCGCGATTGGCAGCGCTGGCTGAGGCAATCATTGTGGGCGGGTATGCGGCGGGTGTTGCGCTGGGCCTTCGACAAGGCGGGCGTGCGGCAACATTTGCCTATCGCGGTTTTGCGAATCTGGAGACACAGACACCAGTAACGGAATCGACTGTGTTTCGTATCGCCTCTCTGACCAAGCAGTTTGTCGCGGCACTTACCCTGCAGCTTTGCACGGAAAAGGCGATCAGCCTGGAGACGCCGATCAAGGCCTATTTCCCGGATTTCCCGAGGGGAGATCTCGTCGATCTGCGTCATTTGCTCACGCATACGTCTGGCTTGCACGATTATGTCTGGGGCGGCCTGCCATCCGATGTGTCCGAAGATTTCGCGATGTTGCCGCGTCCGCATGCAAGTTTGGCGCGCATGAAAGATCCGTGGGATTTCGAGCCCGGCACCAAGTACAATTACTCGAACTCAGGGTATTTGCTCCTTGGGGAGATCGCGGAGCTGATCGGCGGGGCAGACTTGGCCATGCTGGTGCATG
>CAZAGL010000153.1:0-5882 GCA_964484435.1 uncultured Caulobacteraceae bacterium | reverse complement strand
ACCCTTCCGGCGCAGGCTCAATCTCGAATTTCATCCGCGGAAACGTCCATCATGCAATCGTCAACTGTCGTTCGTCGCCTGCCCAAACTGTAACTCGGTCATGATCTGCGGAGGGTTATGGGTCGATTTGTTGCAAAGGTTGCATTTATGGATACTTATGGGCATAAGTATGGATATGCCCATCCTGACGGACTCGTTGGCGATCACGCCGCAGATCCTTTCGCTGATCGCCGAGATCGACGAGTTCAAAGGCGCGTGGCGCGCGCTAGGGACGCTTGCGCCCGATCGCCTCGCGGCCCTACGGCGCGTGGCGACGATTGAAAGCATCGGCTCTTCGACCCGGATCGAGGGGAGCAAGCTGTCGGACAGCGATGTCGAGAGGCTGCTCTCGAACATTGAAGTGCGCCACTTCGCCACCCGCGACGAGCAGGAAGTGGCGGGCTATTCCGAGGTGATGGAAACCGTTTTTGCCGCGTTCGAGGCGATTGCGCTGACCGAGAACCACATCAGGCAATTGCATCGCGATTTGCTGGTTCACAGCAGCAAAGACGCGCGGCATCGCGGTGCCTACAAAACCAACACCAACCATGTCAGCGCCTTCGATGCGGAAGGTAAGGAAATCGGCGTCGTGTTCGCGACAGCATCGCCGTTCGACACGCCGCGCTTGATGGCCGAGCTGGTCGAATGGGTGAATGAAACGCTGGGCCAGAAGCAGCTTCATCCGCTGCTTGTTATTGCCATCTTTATCGTCGTCTTTCTCGAAATCCACCCGTTCCAGGACGGCAATGGCCGCTTGTCACGGGTGCTGACCACCTTGTTGCTGCTGCGCAGTGGCTATGCCTATGTGCCCTATTCGTCGCTCGAAAGTGTGATCGAGGCGAGCAAGGAAGGCTATTATCTGGGACTGCGGCGAACGCAGGGGACAATCCGCAGCGACGCCCCCGCATGGGAGCCGTGGATCGTCTATTTCCTTCAGGCCCTTCGGCAGCAAAAGGCGCGGCTTGAGGTGAAGATCGCCCGCGAGCGGTTGGTGCTCGAGCGCTTGCCCGAGCTGGCCGTGCAGATTCTGGAACTGGCGAAAGCGCATGGCCGGATTTCCAACCGCCAGGTTGTCGATATGACCGGCGCAAACCGCAATACGGTGAAGAAGCATTTGCAGATGCTGGTATCGGCCAGCCACCTTGTCCAGCACGGTGGCGGCAAAGCGACATGGTATAGCCGTGCCTGACGGCATCAAAACGCACCCGGGGGGGGCGTAAGTGCGGCCTGAGCAATCGGCCTGAGCAATCGGTGGGCCCTTTTGGAGGGGGGCGGCGGCTCTCAACAAGCCCTGGAGTGGGCGCGCGCTGATACTGCCAGCAATACATGGCACGGTGTCAGGGCGCGACACCCATTCGCCGCGCCCGCGATACCGCTCAGGCCGCGCGCTTGGCCGAAAGCGATTGCGAGAGTTTTTGGATGGCGCTGTCGCGATCGATGTTTTCAACGGCGGCAAGTTCCCGGGCCATGCGATCGAGGGCCGATTCGTAAAGCTGGCGCTCGGAATAGGATTGCTCGGGCTGGTCCCCGCCGCGGTGCAGATCGCGCACCACTTCGGCGATGGAGATCAGATCCCCGGAATTGATCTTGGCCTCATATTCCTGGGCGCGGCGGCTCCACATGGTGCGCTTGATGCGGGCCCGGCCCGTCAGCGTTTTGAGCGCGCCATCCACCACTTGCGAACTAGCCAACGGGCGCATGCCGCACGTGCGCGCGCGCGCAGTGGGCACCCGCAGCGTCATTTTGTCCTGATCGAAGGCGATAACAAAGACTTCAAGCGCATGACCGGCCACAGTCTGGGTTTCGACGGCAATGACACGCCCCACGCCGTGCGCCGGATAGACGATGTGATCGCCAGGCTGGAACATATGCTGCAGCGAAGTCGTTGAGGTGGTCATGTCATGTCCTTAAAGAACCAATAGACGGGGCGGCATCCCCGGGGGCCCACCAAACAGCGCGCACCTGGAAACATGCAGCATCGGTCACAGCGAACGGATCGGGGGATCGGCAATGCCATCGCGGACTTCGCCCCCCCCCATTAATCACTTGTTTATCACGGGTTCACGGAAATTGGAAGCCGCACACGATTGCATCTTTGGGTAGAATCGATCTTGTATATCTTCCCTTGCGTGCCATCCGCTTGGGCGAATGTCCAAAAATAGCCGGCAGGCCTGCTCGCGATGTCAGTTAATCCGTGACAAAAGGCAAGATAATCAGCCGGCACCGGGCTTCGGGCTGAAATATTTCTCAAATTTCCCTTTTTCATCCTTGAAGGTGTCCGCATCGGCGGGCGCATCACCTTTACGTGCGATATTGGGCCAAATCTTGGCGTAGGTGGTGTTGATCTGCAGCCATTTGCCATCGGCCTGGTCTTCGGTGTCGGGCTTGATGGCATCGACGGGGCATTCCGGCTCGCACACCCCGCAATCGATGCATTCATCGGGGTGGATAACCAAAAAGTTTTCCCCTTCATAAAAACAATCGACGGGGCAAACCTCCACGCAATCCATGTATTTGCAGCGCACGCAGGCATCGGTAACGATATAGGTCATTCTCGGGCTCAAAAATCGAAGGAAGTGCTTGATGAAGGCTGGCTGGGCCTTCCGTCAAGGCTTGTGGATGTATCATCGGCGATGAGGCTGTAACAGGCGCGCCCTTCGGCGGGTGGGCCGCGCCGCGCGGGCAAAGCCAGAATGCGCAGGCTGACGATGCCGGCCGGGCCGGCCAGGGTGATGGCAAAACCGATTCGCACCGGGCTGGAGGGCTTGGCCAAGGCCATTCCCATGCCGGGCTCGGTGCCCGGGCCCAGCCGCACCGCGCCTTCCAGGATCCGCGCATTGGCCAGGGAGCGCGTCTTGAACAACCGTGCGCGCCACAGCCAAACATCGAGGCGCATGGCCCCGATGGCCTCGGGCACGCCATCGCGCGTCATGGATCGGTGCAATTGGGCTTGGGCGGGGCAGCGTGAAACCCGGCCAGAATGCCGAAGGGCGAATCGCCAGCTTGCGGCGCGGGGCGTGGAGAGGCCAATTTGGCAGGGCGCAGGCGCCAGCGCATTGGCCCCCCGCCGCCTTCGCGGGCCTGGCGATAGCCGAAAGCCTTGAGCACGGGCGCGAATAAGGCCGGCTTGGCCCCGATGACCTGGGTGAACAGGCTTTCGGCGTCTTCCGCGCTTTTGGCTTTGGCCAGCCTCGCCCCAAATTCTTCCAGCTTGTCGATGCGCACGGCGAGCGGCCCGGCAGGGCGAAAGCCCGCGCCGGCATAGGCCCGCCAGGGCAGATCGGGCGCAAGCGGCGCGCATAAGGCTTTGTGGGGTGGCTGGAAACAGGCCTGGCCGCTGCGCAGCAAAAGCAAAGCATGCAGCCTGGCAGCCGCTGGGCGCACCAGGTCCGGGGCCCACAAGCTGAAGCGGCCAACGCGCAGGCCCGATGCGGCCAGCAAGGCATGCTCGGGCGGGCCGATCTGCGCCAGCAGCGCGGCGATCTGAGGCAGATCCAGCGCGCCGTGTTCTTCCAATAGGCGAAACAGCAGGCCGCGGGCCGCCGGAGAAAGATGGCCATCGCGCAGCAGGTGGTCCCAGCCGGCCAGCGGCCGCAGGCGCTCGCCGATCCAGGCTTCGAGGCGGGCCTCCAGCCGTGCCTGGGCCTGGCGCAGAGCGCGGACATCGCCGGCTTCCCCGCCGATCATGGTGATGCGGGGGCGCAGCACGCTGCCCTCATGGTTCAGGCGGGCCAGGATGACGCGGCCCTCGCGCACGCGCCCATCGGGATCGATGCCCAGCGCCTCGGCATCCTGGGTGGCGATGCCGTGCAATCGGCGCGTGACCTCCGGCCCCAAAGCCCGCAGGGCCGCCTCGCGCACGGCTTTGCCGGCCGGGCCAGAGGCGGCCGGATCGGGCGAAAAGGCCAGGCCATCCAGCCGGCCGAGATAATGGCCCTCAACGCGGACTTCTCCATTGGCCGCGAGATTGGGAAGCAGAATGTCATCGCGGCGCAGGCCCCGCACCAGGGCGCTCGTGCGCCGATCGATGAAACGCTGGGTGAGCTGCGCGTGCAGCGTATCGGAGAGGCGCTCTTCGATGGCGCGGGCGCGTTCGCGCCAATGGCCCGCATCCTCCAGCCAATCGGGGCGATTGGCGGCATAGGCCCATGTGCGCACATGGGCCAAGCGGGCCTGGAGCGTATCGAGATCGCCCTCGCTGCGATCGAGGCTGGCCAGCTCCCGGGCGATCCAGTCTTGCGGCAAATGGCCATTGGGCCCCAGCAAATGCAGGGCGATCTGGCCGATCAAGGCGGCGTGCGCATCGGGGGTGAGCTTGCGGAAATCCGGCGTCAGGCAGGCATCCCAGAGCCGGTGCACGGCTTTTTCACTACCCAGGCGATCGAGGATGTCCTCTTCGCGGCTCAACCGGCGCAGCGCATCCTCATCGCTGGCCCCGCGCACCCGCATCAGGCCTGGCCCGGCCGGGGGCAGCTCCAGCGTGCGCAGCAAGGCCTTGGCCGAGCGGAAATCCAGATCCGCATTGCGCCATTGCACCGCCTCGATCTCTTCAAAGGCGTTCTGCTCGATGCGGGCGATGGTCTCAGAATCGAAGGCCGGGCATTGCCCCGTTTCACCGAAACTGCCGTCGGTGCGAAAGCGCCCGGCCCGCCCGGCGATCTGGGCCAGCTCATCGGCGCGCAAGGGGCGGTGGCGCCGGCCATCGAACTTGGCGCTGGCGGCGAAGGCCACATGCTCGACATCGAGGTTGAGGCCCATGCCGATGGCATCGGTGGCCACCAGGAAATCCACTTCCCCCGATTGATAGAGGGCGGCCTGGGCATTGCGCGTGCGCGGGCTCAGCGCCCCCATGACCACGGCCGCGCCGCCGCGCTGGCGCCGGATCAGTTCGGCGATGGCATAAACCTCTTCGCTGGAAAAGGCCACGATGGCTGTGCGCTTGGGCAGCTTGGTCAGCTTGCGCGGGCCGTCATAGCGCAAGGTGGAGAGGCGCTCGCGCGCGATGAGTTCCACTTCAGGAACCAGCTTGCGCAGCATGGGGCGCATGGTGCTGGCCCCCATCCACATGGTCTCGCCCGTGCCGCGCGCGCGCAAAACGCGATCGGTGAAGACATGGCCGCGATCGGGATCGGCGCAGAGCTGGATTTCATCGATGGCCAGAAATTCCACCCGCCGATCCAGCGGCATGGCCTCCACGGTGCAGATGAAATAGCGGGCCTGATCGGGGGTGATTTTTTCTTCCCCGGTGATCAGCGCCACGGCGCGCGGCCCCTTGGCCTTGACGCATTTATCGTAAACCTCGCGGGCCAGCAGGCGCAGAGGCAGGCCGATCATGCCGCTGGCATAGGCCAGCATCCGCTCGATGGCCAGATGCGTCTTGCCCGTGTTGGTGGGGCCAAGCACGGCTTTGATCGGGCCGGGTTCGTGATAGCTCATGGCGCGCCCTGCGGGGATGCCTTCCAGCGCATTTCAACTTCGCTGAGGATGCAATAGATAGGGTGTCCTTGCCCAAAAGGCCATGACGGCGCGATGAAGGCGTGACGCCCCCGCGCGCGATCTTTATAGGGTCACAGCATGGCGGGAAGCAAAGAAACCCCAACCGAGATGTTCAAACGGGCGCTGGCGCAATCCACCCGCGCGCTGGCCGGTTGCGATGACGTGGATATCAGCTTTTCCAACGATGGCCCGAGGCTGGATGGCAAGCAGGTGATCCTGGCCCAGCCCGCGCGCGTGCTTTCGCCAGAAGATGCGGCGCGCCAGCGCGGCCAGGCCGATGGCCTGGCGCTGACGCTGGCCCATCACGATCCACAGGCCCATGCCCGGCTGCGCCCCGATGGCCAGCG
>CAZAGL010000152.1:0-5942 GCA_964484435.1 uncultured Caulobacteraceae bacterium | reverse complement strand
GCCGCGGGCGATGCGCGATTTCAGGCCCGCTGTGCGCAGGCATTGGCGCAGCGCCGCGCGGAGGGCTCGCTCATCATGGTTTCGCACGATCCTGGAACGCTGCGGCAATATTGCCAGCGCGGTGCCGTGCTCGATGGGGGGCACCTTCATTTTTTTGAAGATGTCAACGAGGCCATCGAGGCACAAAACCAAATCTTCTTCGCGCAGGCCTAACCGGCTGCCAGCCGCCGAAGCGCTGCTTCTGCCAATGCCTGCGCGGTGATGCCAAAATGCTCATAGAGGGTTTGGGCGGGTGCGGAGGCTCCAAACCCCGTCATGCCGACAAAGCCGCACGGGCCGATGAGATCGGCCCAGCCTTGGGCGATCCCCGCCTCCACGGCGATCTTGCAAGCCGGTGCGCCGATCACGGCAGCGCGATAGGCCTCCTCCTGCTCGGCGAACAGCTCGAAGCACGGCACGCTGACCACGCGGGCCGCCACCCCCTGCGCCTGCAGCAAGGCGCGCGCGTCCAACGCCACGCCGACTTCCGAGCCAGAGGCAAACAGCGAAACCCGCGCCGGCCCGCCAAGCGCCTCGGCGATTTCGTAAGCCCCGCGGGCGGTGCGATTTTCGCCGGCCTGCGCGCGCACGCCTGGCATGGCCTGGCGCGAAAGCACCAGGGCGCTCGGCCGGCGGCTTTGGCGCACGGCGATGTCCCAGGCCTCGGCGGTTTCCACCCCATCGCAGGGGCGCAGCACCAGCAGGTTGGGAATGGCCCGCAGGCTGGCCAGATGCTCCACCGGCTGGTGGGTGGGGCCATCTTCACCGACCCCGATCGAATCGTGGGTGAACACATGCACCAGGCGCAGGCCCATCAAGGCGGCCAGCCGGATGGCCGGGCGCGCATAATCGGCAAAGCACAAAAACGTGCCGCTATAGGGCAAAATGCCGCCGTGCAAAGCCATGCCATTCATGGCCGCCGCCATCGCATGCTCGCGCACGCCATAATGCACATAGCGCCCCGCATAATCGGGAAAATCGAAGGGGCGCATGCCTTTGATCAGCGTGTTGTTGGAGCCGGTCAGATCCGCCGAACCGCCGATCATGCCAGGATCACGGCCCGCCAGCGCCTCCAATGCCGCGCCCGAATGCGCACGGGTGGCCGCTTTGGGCCGATTGGCCGCGCATTCCATGGCATGGATGGCCAAAGCCTCCAGGGCCGGCGCGGCGGTTTGCGCGCCCAGGGCCTGGGTGAAGGCCGCGCTTTGCGCCGAGGCCTCCAGCCTTTGCTGCCAGGCCTGGCGCAGGCCCGCGCCGCGCTTGCCGGTTTGCAGCCAGGCGCCGGCGATCTCTTCGGGGATGACAAAGGGCGGGGAATCCCAGCCCATGGCCGCGCGGGCCGCGGCGATTTCGCCATCGAAAAGCGTATAGCCATGCGAATGTGGATCCCCCTCTTTGGGCCCCGCGCCTTTGCTGATCTTGGTTTTGGCGGCGATCAGCACCGGCTTGTCCTGCCGCTTGGCCCAGGCCAAGGCCTTGGAGATCTCCGAATGATCATGGCCATCGATGGCGCGCACGGCCCAGCCGGCGGCGGCAAAGCGCGCGCCGTGATCCCCGGTTTCGGCGATGCGCGCCTCGCCATCGATGGTGGTGTTGTTGTCATCGAACAGCACGATCAGCCGGTTCAGCCGCAGGCGCCCGGCCAGGCTGATCGCCTCATGGCTGATCCCTTCCATCAGGCAGCCATCCCCGGCCATCACCCAGGTGAAATGATCCACCAAATCCGCGCCGAAGCGCGCGCGCAAATGCGCCTCGGCCATGGCCATGCCCACGCCATTGGCCAGGCCCTGGCCCAGCGGGCCGGTGGTGGTTTCCACGCCCTGGGTGTGCCCGTATTCGGGATGGCCCGGCGTTTTGGAGCCCAATTGGCGGAAATTCTTGATCTCCTCCATGGTCATTTGGCCATAGCCGGTCAGGTGCAGGATCGCATACAGCAGCATGGATCCATGCCCCGCCGAAAGCACGAAGCGATCCCGATCGGGCCAATCGGGGCAAGCGGGATCGAATTTGAGCGCTTCGCTCCACAAGACGGTGGCCACATCCGCCATGCCCATGGGCATGCCCTGATGGCCCGATTTGGCGCGGTGCACGCTGTCCATGGCCAGCACGCGGATCGCATCGGCCATGCGCAAACGCAAAGGGAGGTCTATGGCCATGATCCGTTCCTGCTACAAAGCGATCCTGGCCGCATAGCCGATGCGGGCAAAGCGTGCCAGAGCCATCATGGCGCGCAAGGGATCAAAAACGGCCCACAGGCCGCTCTCTTCGCGCCTTTTTTCGGAGTTCCCATGGCCAAGGCTGCCAAGCCCTCATTCTTTCAGCACGAAGCGGCACCGGGCGCGATGCTGCTGCTCGCGGCCTGCCTCTCAATGGTGCTGACCAATTCCCCCCTGGCACCCGGCTTTGCCGCTTTCCTGGCCACGCCCCTGGGCTTTGCCGGCGCAGGAATCGGCCTCATCGAGCCGGTTTCCTTCTGGATCAAGGACGGGCTGATGGCCGTGTTCTTTTTCTTTGTAGGCCTCGAACTGAAGCGCGAATTTGTGGATGGTGAATTGCGCGATCTGCGCGCCGCCGCTTTGCCCCTGGCCGGGGCGCTGGGCGGCATGCTGGCCCCCGCCGCGATTTTCGTGGCGCTCAATAGCGGCTCCGGCGAAACGCTGCGCGGCTGGGGCATTCCCATGGCCACCGACATCGCCTTCGCATTGGGGGTGCTGTCCTTGCTGGGCAAGCGCGTGCCCCCGGCCTTGAAAGCCTTTTTGCTGGCCTTGGCCATTATCGATGATCTGGGCGCGATCGTCGTCATCGCCGTGTTTTATGGCCATGGCTTGCAGCCTGTGGCGTCTGGCTGCGCTTTGGCTTTGTTCCTTGCGGCCCTGGCCATGAACCGCTTGGGGCTGGTGAAGATCTGGCCCTATGCCGTGCTGGCCTTGCCGTTATGGATCGCCATGCATTTTTCAGGCGTTCATGCGAGCGTGGCGGGTGTGGCCCTCGCATTCGCCATCCCCTATCGCATTCCGGCCAGTATCGGCATGGCCGAGCCGCCTTTGCTGAAGCTGGAACATGGCCTGCGCGAATGGGTGATGTTCGCCATCATGCCGATTTTCGCCTTGGCCAATGCGGGTGTCACCCTTGCCGGCATCGGCGCGCGCGATCTGCTGGAGCCGCTGACGGCCGGCGTGGCTCTTGGCCTGCTGCTCGGCAAGCCTTTGGGCATCGTCTTGACCGCTGGCCTGGCCGCCCGCCTGCTGCGCACCCCCTTGCCGGGAAACCTGCCGGCCATGGGCGGATTGGGCCTGATTGCCGGGATCGGCTTTACCATGAGCCTGTTTGTCGGGGCGCTGGCCTTCAACGCGCCCCATCATCTGGCCCAAATGCGCCTCGGGGTTTATGGCGGCTCGATCCTGGCGGCGCTCACCGGCCTTCTCGTGCTGCGCTTGGCGCTGCGCCCGGGCAATTTCACCGATGCGGCCGTGCGCGCCCCGGTTGAGCCTTTCTTGGTGGAAGACGAACCGGAAAAACCATGAACAACCAGGGTGCAAACACCATATCCGTCGCAGCCCGCGCGACTTCTCCTGCAGCCCCTTAGGTCAATTCCAGCGTCAACTTCCTTCCGACCAGCGCGGCCGCACGAGATAGCGTCCCTAGGGAGACGGTGTCGTTTTCGGGATCGAGGATGCGGTTGAGCTGACTGCGGCTGGTATTGAGCTGGCGGGCCATCTCGGCCTTGGTGAGGCCCTGTTCCTTCATCGCCATTTCAAGCTGCCAGGAAACAACCGCCTTGATGGCGGCGGCGTTCGCTCCGTCCTGGATCCCTTCCGATTTCAGCCAGTCCTGAAACGAAGATCCGTGATGCCTTTTACGTTTCCCGCTCATCCCAGCACCTCCTTCATGCGCTTCCTGGCTTTTTCAAGCTCGGCCGCCGGCGTCTTCTGCGTCTTCATCTCAAAACCATGCAGCAACACCATTTCCCCGGCGTCGATGCAGAAGAACACTCTGGCGATCCGGCCGCGGGGCGGCGAACTCCGAACCTCCCAAAGCCCCTGCCCGAGCGTACGTCAGACGGGCATGCCGACCGGCCATCCGAATTCGACGCGGGCGATATCGTAGCCGATGATGCGGCGATCCTCGGCGGACAACTCGCCAAACCAGTCGCGGACCGGCTCGGCACCGTTGCCAGCTTTGAAAAAGACGACCTGCAGCCTTTTCGACTGGTTAGCCATTCTGGGCGTACCATTTACGGTACTTATGTGCCATATAAAATGCGTTGCAGCAATAGCGATCTTCCAGTGACCGGGCAATTCTCCGCGCAGATGGCCGGCACCACAAGGCGGTGGCCAGCCCGATTCGCATAGAAAGATTGCACCACTTGGCGCACGTCCATGCTGATTATTTTTGTGCGCATGGCGCGAGTGACGGGGCTCGAACCCGCGACCTTCGGCGTGACAGGCCGACGCTCTAACCAACTGAGCTACACCCGCGTGGGCATTCCGAGAACGGGCCCGGAGGGCAAATCGATTAGGCGAAGGCAGGCCCGGGGTCAAGGAAGAAGGCGCTTCTTGCCGCATTTCGCATCAGCGGCCAGGCGAAAGCCGATATGAGAGGCTTTGGCATCCTCCATCCCTGGATCCCAATGCTGCTTTGCGCCGGTGGGGTGATGGGTGGAGAAACCCACAATAATCATCCTCCCCCGCGCGCGCTTCGGTTGCCAAAGCGTTAACAGGCTGCTGAACAGCTATACGCGAATCTTGGTGACGGCGTGACGGGTGGAAACGGCATATCGTGGGGCTGTTTGCAGCCCGGCTGGAGGGCAAGGCCCAATGCATCCCCGTGCTCATCGGGGCAATGCCAGATGGCAAGAAGGAGCAGATCGGCTTCGCCGACGGCCTTGCGTCAGGTCATCACCAAGATGCGGCAATGGCTCTGTCAGAACTTGACCGCGCCTTCATTCCGGTTGACCTCATAGGATCCGCTGCCGATCAGGTTCATCGCCAGACTTGGGAAAATCTGGATTTCGCATTTGCATTGTTTGAGGTCGATCGCCTTCATGCGATAGGTTGCCGGTGTGTGAGGAGCGCAGTAAGAGCCGTCGAGCGTAAAGATTTTGTACGGACATTTTTGTCCTGGGACCACGACTTTTTCGAAACTGACGCCCAAACGCTTGCCCATCAATTTAGCAAAATCCTCGGCATCGAGGCCGGCTTCATCGAGATTATAGCCAAGTGCCGCGCGCATAAAGTCATCGGAAATGGCGATATTGGTCACGAGATTGGTCTTCGTCTCGACCGCAATGACGAAATGCTCGCCCTGTTCGCGATCAACACAATCATCCTGACGGCTGAGCTCTCTGCTGAGATTTTCGTTACGCGCAATGCAGCTCTGCAGCGAGGGGACATTGCCCGGGCCCTGCACCAGGAACACATTGAGATCGCGCTGGCCAGGGATGCCGTTGCCCTGCTCCTGAACCACTGCCGGCCATGGGGCGAGCGCGGAGGCGGCAGCGGCCAATGCGGCTTCCCGCGTCATACCGATATAAAAGCCCTTGAACACGCCGGGTTTGGCGGCGGCGACGGCTGCCTGTGGAAGTGGCGTGACCCGATATTGCGCCGCTATCTCGCTGGGGGATGGCTTTGGATGTTCCCGCTCCCACGCCCTCTCGCCATTCCTGGATCGCTTTGCGCGTCAGCTGGTCTGCGCAGGCTTTTGCAAAAGCTGAAGCGGGACAGGCCAACGCAAGTGCCGCGAAGGCGAGGATCGTTACGAGTCTGAGCATGGGTCAGCTCTCCTTTCGACAGATACGCCACTGCGCAATTCTTGTACTATGCTCGATGTTCTGCACAATAGAGCATCTTCGGCGAAATCTGATCAATTTCGCTGGGCTCGATGCTCAGGGTCTTTGGCTTCGG
>CAZAGL010000151.1:0-5955 GCA_964484435.1 uncultured Caulobacteraceae bacterium | reverse complement strand
TCGCCTTGTGGGTCAATTTTCTGAGAGGGGTTCGCGAACGTTTGGCAGCGACATCCTCTATTTCAGCGAGAAGTCGAATAATTACATGCAATGGCGACGATCACAGGAATATATTTTCGTCCCACACGTATTTTACGCAATCGATTTGCGCAGGTTCACAGATGATCGAGGTTCTAAGGTAAAATAAAAAGGGCGATTCAAGAGTCTGGCATATTTTAAGCAAGCGCATGATTTATAAGAGTAATTTGCTGATTATTGGGGGGCTAGAAGCGTGGATCGACTTCGCTTTGCCCACCATGGCGCAAATACCACACATTCGCCCTTTTCGCGATTGCGAAGCGCTTATCTCGCAGATGCGGAACAGTCGCATGAATCAGGATCGGCCAAAGCTGGGAAAGAGCTGGGAAAGATCATGTCGTGCAGGAGCTGAAATGTTCCCCTTGCGTTCTGGAACATAACGTGTACAAGAGGTGTTATTGCGCCACCTTGGCCTCGCTTGCGCAGGATAAGGTGGCGGATGGGTTGGACTCGGAGCAGATAGGAGAGATCACATGTCCCCGCTGAGGCTCGTTGACGATATGGAAACGGATAAACAAAAGGCCCTGGCGGCCGCGCTCGGCCAGATCGAGCGCGCCTTCGGCAAGGGCTCGGTCATGCGGCTGGGGGAAAACCAGGTTTCGGCCGAGATCGAATCGATTTCCACGGGCTCGCTCGGGCTCGATATTGCGCTGGGCATTGGCGGCCTGCCACGCGGGCGGATCGTGGAAATCTATGGCCCGGAAAGCTCGGGAAAAACCACTCTGGCGCTGCATTGCATCGCCGAAGCCCAAAAAAGCGGTGGGGTCTGCGCTTTCGTCGACGCCGAGCACGCGCTCGATTCCATCTATGCACAGAAGCTGGGCGTGGATCTCACCGATCTCTTGGTCTCGCAACCCGATACCGGGGAACAGGCCCTGGAAATCACCGACACCCTGGTCCGTTCCGGCGCGGTGGATGTGCTGGTCATCGATTCGGTGGCGGCCTTGACGCCCAAGGCGGAAATCGAGGGCGAAATGGGCGATTCGCTCCCCGGTTTGCAGGCCCGCCTGATGAGCCAGGCGCTGCGCAAGCTGACGGCCTCGATCTCGCGCTCCAAAACCCTGGTGATTTTCATCAACCAGATCCGCCAGAAAATCGGCGTCGTTTATGGCAATCCCGAAGTCACCACGGGCGGCAATGCGCTGAAATTTTATGCCTCCGTGCGCCTCGATATCCGCCGCATCGGGGCCATCAAGGATCGCGAGGAGGTCGTCGGCTCGGAAACGCGCGTCAAGGTCGTGAAAAACAAGGTCGCGCCGCCGTTCAAACAAGTTCAGTTCGATATCATTTATGGCGAGGGCATTTCCAAGGTTGGCGAATTGATCGAATTGGGCGTCAAGGCCGGCCTGATCGAGAAATCCGGGGCCTGGTATGCCTATGGCAATCAAAAAATCGGCCAGGGCAAAGAGGCCGCCCGGCGCTTTTTGAAGGAGCGCAAGGATATCGCCCTCACCATCGAGGATGCGGTGCGACAAAAATCTGGCCTGATCGGTGAGGCGCTCTATGCCGGCCCCGAGCCGGAAGATCAGGCCGCCAGCGGCTGAGCACGCGTGCTTTCGTCGAATTGCGGGCTTGGCTTGGGGCCTTCGTGTCGATAGGGCGTTGAACGGGGATGGTGCATTGCGGCATAGTCCTCGCCTTCCGGCCCTGAGGCCCCAACCGGCCCTTTAAGGCCCCAACACGGCAAAGACATTCCCATGGCGCGCAAACCGTCTCCATCGCAGGCCCAGCCCACCAGCCTGGATCAGGTGCGCGCGCATTTTCTGGAGTTTTTCGCCAAACGCGGGCATGCTTTGCCGGGCTCTGGCTCCCTAGTGCCGCAGGATGATCCCAGCCTGTTATTCACCAATGCCGGCATGGTGCCGTTCAAATCCTTTTTCACCGGCGCGCAGGTTCCGCAATTTTCGCGCGCCGCCACATCGCAGAAATGCGTGCGCGCCGGTGGCAAGCACAATGATCTCGACAATGTGGGCTATACGGCGCGCCATCACACCTTCTTTGAAATGCTGGGCAATTTTTCCTTCGGGGATTATTTCAAGGACGAGGCGATTCTCGCCGCCTGGACGCTCATCACCAAGGAATTCGCGCTGCCGGCACAGCGTTTGCTGGTGACGGTCTATGCCGAGGATGACGAGGCGGCCGGCCTGTGGCGCAAAATCGCTGGCCTCGAAGACAGCCGCATCATCCGCATCGCCACCAGCGATAATTTCTGGTCCATGGGTGATACGGGCCCATGCGGGCCATGTTCGGAGATCTTCTACGATCACGGCGAGGCCATCGCGGGCGGCCCGCCCGGCTCGGCCGATTCCGATGGCGATCGCTGGGTGGAAATCTGGAATCTGGTGTTCATGCAGTTCGAGCAATTCGCCGATGGCCGGCGCGCGCCGTTGCCCAAGCCCTGCATCGATACCGGCATGGGCCTGGAGCGGGTCAGCGCCGTGCTGCAAGGCGTGCATTCCAATTACGAAACCGATCTGTTTCGCGGTTTGATCGCCCAAAGCGAGGCGCTGACCGGGATCGCCGCGCACGGGGCGCATGCCGCCAGCCACCGCGTCATCGCCGATCATGTGCGCGCCAGTGCCTTCCTGTTGGCCGATGGCGTATCGCCCGGGCCCGATGGGCGTGGCTATGTGCTGCGCCGCATCATGCGCCGGGCCATGCGCCATGCGCATTTTCTGGGGGCCAAGGAGCCTTTGCTGCATCGTCTGGCCCCCAATCTGGTGGAGCTGATGGGCGGTCAATATCCCGAATTGCGCCGGGCCCTGCCGGCCATTTGCTCGGAGCTGGAGCAAGAAGAGGAGCGCTTCCGGCGCACGATGGGGCGCGGCCTGGCTTTGCTCGATGAGGAAAGTGCCAAATTGCCGCCAAGCGGGGCGCTCGATGGCGAAACCGCCTTCCGCCTCTACGATACCTATGGCTTTCCCCTGGATCTGACCCAAGACATCCTGCGCGGGCGGGGCTTTGGCGTGGATCAGGTGGGCTTCGACGCCGCGATGGAGCGCCAGCGCGCCAAGGGCCGCGATGCCTGGGCCGGCTCGGGCGATCGCGCCGCCGATCAGCATTGGTTTGCGCTGCGCGATAAAGTGGGGGCCAGCGAGTTCACCGGCTATGAGCACGCGCAGGAAGAGGCCCGGCTGCTGGCCATCATCGGCCAAAGCGGCGAGGCCGCGCGCCTCGATACGGGTGCCTTTGCCGAATTGGTGTTCGATCGCACCCCGTTTTACGCCGAAAGCGGCGGCCAATGCGGCGATGAGGGCGTGATCCACTTTGCCAATGGCGCGGTGTTCGCGGTGGAGGATGTGCAAAAGCGCGCCGGCACCGTGCATGCGCATGCCGGCCATCTCATCTCCGGCCAGATCGCTGTGGGGGATCGCGCGCAGCTGGTGATCGATGCGCCGCGCCGTGCGCGCATCAGGGCCAATCATTCGGCGGTGCATATCCTGCACACCGCTTTGCGCCGCATTTTGGGCCCGCAGGTCAGCCAGAAGGGCCAGATGGTCGATGGCGAGCGGCTGCGCTTTGATTTCACCCATTCCGGGCCGATCGCGCCCGAACAGCTCGATCGCATCGAGGAGGAGGTGAACGCGATCGTGCGCCAGAATGTCGAGGCGCGCACCCAATTGATGCCTCCGGCCGAGGCCATGGCCGTCGGGGCCATCGCCTTGTTCGGCGAAAAATATGGCGAGGAAGTGCGGGTGCTCAGCCTCGGCGCGCCGCTGGAGGCCGGCAAGGCGGGTGCCTATTCGGTGGAATTGTGCGGCGGCACCCATGTGGCGCGCACCGGCGATATCGCCGTGTTCGCCATCCTGGCCGAGAGCGGGGTGGCGGCGGGCGTGCGCCGCATCGAGGCCAGCACCGGGGCCGGCGCGCTGGCGCATCTGAAGGCGCAAGCCGGCCTGGCCAGGGCCGCGGCGGCCCAGATCAAGGCCCCCATGCCGGAATTGCCCGAGCGCGTCGCCGCGCTCAACGAGGAGCGCCGCCGCCTGGAGCGCGAATTGACCCAGGCCAAGACGCGCCTGGCGCTCGGCGCCACCAGCGGTGGCCAAGGGGGGGCTTTGGCACCTGAAACCATTGGCGGCGCGCAATTGATCGCGGCTTTGCTGGAAGGCGTGCCGGCCAAGGATTTGCGCGGCCTGATCGATGCCGCCAAGCGCCAATTGGGCCCGGAAGGGGCGGCCGCCTATGTCTGCGTCGAGGATGGCAAGGCGGCCATCGCTGTCGGGCTGAATGCGGGCTTGAGCGCGCGGATCTCGGCGGTCGATCTCGTCAGGGCCGGGGTGGCGGCGCTGGGCGGTCAAGGCGGCGGGGGCCGGCCCGATATGGCGCAGGGCGGCGGCCCCAATGCGCAAGCCGGCCCGGCCGCGCTCGATGCCGTGCGCGCGGCCCTGGCGCGCCTGTCCTGATGGCTGGCGCGCCGCCAAGCCTGGTGCCGGCCACGCCGGGAGATGCGGCGGCGCTCAGCGCCTTCGCGGCGCATGCCTTTCGCGACACGTTCGGCCATCTTTACCCGCCCGCGGATTTGCAGGAATTCTTGGGCGCGACCTATTCCCAAGCTGTCCAGGCTCGGGAAATCGCCGATCCCGAAACCGCGCATTTGCTGGCCAAACGGGGCGAGGCGATCATCGGCTTCGTCAAGCTGGGGCCAGAACGCACCGGCCATGCGCGGCCCGGCCGCCTGGCCGTGGAATTGCACCGGCTTTATGTGGCACGGGCGGAGAAAGGCACGGGCATCGCGCACGCGCTGATGGAATGGGCCATCGCGCAGGCCCGCCAGGGCGGCGCGCTGGACATGACGCTTTCGGTCTTTTCGCAAAACCACCGGGCCCGGCGCTTTTATGCGCGCTATGGCTTTGTGGACATCGCGCCGGCCGTGTTCCGTGTCGGCCGGATCGAGGACGAAGATGTGATCTGCCGCGCCGCTTTGGCCAGCTGAGCGCGCCGCGCGCCGCGAGCGGGCGCGGCTGCCACGTGGCGGGCCGCATCATGGCGGCGTGTCCTCCTCGAAGCGCCTGACCTCCCGGCCAGCGGCGTCATACGCCGCCACCAGCCGGCGATTGCCGCCTAAGGGTGTGAAGGTGTATCGCTGTAATAACTCGCCGTTGAGGCTGAATAATGCTTGCTCTGTTAAATTATTGCGCGAATCGTAGGTGGAGGTGAATTTACCGACGCCGTTTCTGTCCAGAACCGGCCGGCCATCCGTGCCGAAATACGCCTCCCCTGTCAGATTGCCGCGCGCATCATAGGTCGCGGTGCGGCTGGCATAGCCATTAATGTTGAGAATCGGCTCCCCATCCGTGCCGAAAAAAGCCGCGCTTTTCACGTTGCCGCGCGCATCATAGGTGAAGGTGCCGCTCGCAATGCCTTGATTGCTCAGAACCGGCCGGCCATCCGTGCCGAAAAAAGCCTGCTCCGTTGGCTTGCCGCGCGCATCATAGGTCGCCTTGAAGCTGGCAAAGCCTTGATTGCTCAGAGCCGGCTGGCCGTCCAAGCCGAAATACGCCTCAGCCGTCCGATTGCCGCGCGCGTCATAGGTCGCTTTGAAGATGGCAACGCCTTGATTGCTCAGAACCGGCCGGCCATCCGTGCCGAAAAAAGCCGCGCTTGTCTGATTACCGCGCGCATCATATCTCGCTTCGACACTGGCAACGCCTTGATTGTTGAGAACCGGCTCGCCACCCGTGCCGAAAAAAGCCACTCTCGTCAAATTGCCGCGCTCATCATAGGCTATGGTGCCGCTGGCATAGCCATCGTTGTTGAGAACCGGCTTGCCGTCCGTGCCGAAAAAAGCCCACCTCGTCGCATTGCTGCGCGCATCATAGGTCGCGGTGAGGCTGGCATAGCCGTCCTTGCTCAGAATAGGCTGACCATCGGTGCCGA
>CAZAGL010000150.1:0-5992 GCA_964484435.1 uncultured Caulobacteraceae bacterium | reverse complement strand
TCGAGGCGGGCGCGCCGATCCTCTGCGATGCGCGCATGGTCAGCGAAGGGGTGACACGCAAGCGGCTGCCTGCCGGGAATGACGTAATCTGCACGCTTCAGGACGCGGCCGTGCCCGATCTTGCCGCAAGGATGGGCACCACCCGCTCCGCCGCGGCGCTGGAATTGTGGCGCCCGCATCTGGCTGGAGGCCTCGTCGCCATCGGCAATGCGCCGACGGCGCTGTTCCACCTGCTGGAGATGCTGGAAGACCCCGACTGCCCGCGCCCGGCGGCGATCATCGGTTGCCCCGTGGGCTTCGTCGGTGCAGCGGAATCGAAGGCCGCCCTGTGGGAGGCGCAGCCCGCGCCTTGCCTGATCGTCGAGGGGCGCCTCGGCGGCAGCGCGATCACAGTCGCCGCCATCAACGCCATCGCGAGCCGCGCGGAATGAGCGTCGGGACGGTTTATGGCGTCGGCCTCGGACCCGGCGACCCCGACCTGATGAGTGTCCGCGCGGACCGGCTGGTGCGCGGCGCGACCCATGTCGCCTATTTCCGCAAGGCCGGACGTCCGGGCCGCGCGCGGACCATCGTGGAGGGGATGCTGCGCGCCGATGCGGTCGAAATCCCGATGGAGTACCCGGTAACAACGGAAATCCCGCTGGACGATCCCGCCTATGCAGAGTGCCTGTCGGGCTTCTACGCCGAGGTCTCGGGGCGCGTGCGGGATATTGCCCGGTCCGGCGCGGACGTGGTCGTCCTCTGCGAGGGCGATCCGTTCTTTTTCGGCTCCTTCATGCATCTCTACACGCGGTTGAGGGACGATGTTCCGGTGCGTGTCGTGCCCGCGATCACCGGGATGTCCGCGGCCTGGACTGCGACCGGCATCCCTGTGACCTGGGGCGACGATGTGCTGACGGTGCTCCTGGGAACCATGCCGCAATCAGATCTCGCGCGGCGCATGGCCGACGCGGACGCCATCGTCGTGATGAAGGTCGGCCGGAACCTGCCGAAGGTGCGCGACGCTCTCGCCGAGTCAGGCAAGCTCGACCGCGCATGGCTCGTGGAATGCGCCAGCATGGCCGAGGAACGGGCCGTTGCGCTCTCTGAGGCTGGGGATCGGGCGTCGCCTTACTTCTCCATTGTGATCGTTCACGGACAGGGGCGGCGTCCATGAGCGGATGGCTGGTCATCGCGGGTTTGGGGCCGGGAGACAACGCGTTGATCACGCCCGAGGTCACGCAGGCCCTGGCCGAGGCGACGGATGTCGTGGGCTACGCTCCGTACGTTCGTCGCGTTCCCGGCCGCCGTGGGCTTCAGCGCCACGAGACGGACAACCGCGAGGAGCTCGACCGCGCGCAGCAGGCTCTGAAGATGGCCCACGAAGGGCGGCGTGTCGTGGTGGTAAGCTCCGGCGATCCCGGCGTCTTCGCCATGGCCGCGGCCGTCTTCGAGGCCGTCGAGCACGGGCCGCGCAGCTGGCGAGGTCTCGATATCCGGGTGCTCCCCGGCATCACCGCGATGCTTGCCGCCGCCGCACGCGTTGGTGCGCCGCTCGGTCACGATTTCTGCGCGATCAACCTCAGTGACAATCTGAAACCCCAGGCGCTCATCGAGGCACGGCTGCGCCATGCCATCGAGGCCGATTTCGCGATCGCGCTCTACAATCCACGTTCGAAGTCGCGCCCAAAGGGAATGAGCCTTGCGCTGCAATTGGTCAGAGGCATCTGTGACCCGTCCCGCGTGATCGTCTTTGCAAGGGCGGTCTCGACGCCAGAGGAGCACCTCCGCGTTGTCCGCCTTGCGGATGCATCGCCGAACATGGCCGATATGCGCACCGTCGTCCTGATCGGGTCGTCGGCGACGCGCATCATTGACCGCGACGGCGCGCCCTTCGTCTACACGCCGAGGTCGGTGCCGGAATGAGCGAGCCAGTCGAACACCGCGTCCACATCGTGGATTTCTCGGCGGGCGGGCGGCTTCGGCCGGTCGATCATGATGACCGGCAGCCCAAGCGCTCGCGCCGCGGCGATCTTGGCGTAGGCCCCGGTTCCGCCTGCGTTTTTCGAGACAACGATCTCGATTCCGTGCCGTTCCATCAAGGCGCGGTCCGCCGCCTCCTCGAAGGGACCACGGTCGACAAGCACCTCCGCATCCGGGAATGGCAGGTGCCCTTTCGGCGGGTCGACCAGCCGCAGGAGGTAGCGATGCTGCGGGTTGGGGGCGAAGTCTGCCAGATGCATCCGTCCCACAGCCAGCATGACGGTTGCGCGCGGCCGGTCGAGCGCCGCCACCGCGCCCGGGATGTCTGTCACGTGCTGCCACCAGTCGCCGGGAACGGACTGCCATTCGGGCCGCGTGAGGGCCAGGAGTGGCACGTCGGCCCTCGCGCAGGCGGCGACGGCGTTGCGGCTCATCTGCACCGCGAAGGGGTGCGTCGCATCGATCACATGGGTAATTCGCGCCTCGCGCAGGTAGTGCGTCAGTCCGTCGACCCCGCCGAACCCGCCGATCCGCTGCGGCAGGGGCTGTCGCAGGGGTCGCTCGACCCTTCCGGCGAAAGATACGACGCCCGTGAGCCCGCGCTCGGCAACTGCCCGTGCAAGCGCCGTCGCCTCGGTCGTGCCGGCGAGGATCAGGAGGGTCGGCTCCATGGCTGAGGCTCCGTCGAAGACTGCATGGCTCACCATCGTGGGCCTCGGTGAAAATGGACCGGACGGCCTGCCGCCCGCAAGCCGTCGTGCACTCGATAAGGCCGAGGTGGTCATGGGCGCAAAGCGGCACCTTGCCTTGCTGCCGGGCCTGAAGGCCGAAACCGTCGAATGGCCGGTGCCCTTCGCGGACGGTCTGCCGATCCTGCGCAGGTATCGAGGCCGCCCCGTCGTGGTGCTCGCCTCGGGCGATCCGTTCTGGTTCGGCGCGGGCGCGGTGATCGCGCGTGACCTCAACGCGCGCGAATGGCGCGCGCTTCCGGGGCCGTCCACGTTTTCGCTCGCCGCCGCGCGGCTCGGCTGGCCGCTCGAGCGCACGCTGTGTCTCGGGCTACATGCCGCGCCGCTCTCGCGTGTAAGGCCGCATCTTGCCCCGGGCCTGCGTGCCATCGTGCTGCTGCGCGACGGGGAGGCGGTGCCGGCGCTTGCCGCCTACATGCGTGACGAGGGCTTCGGAGACACCCGGCTGACGGTGATGGAGGCGCTTGGCGGGCCGCGTGAGCGCATCACCGTTTCGACCGCCGAAACCCTGCCCGGCGACGCCTTCGCCCATCCAGTGGCCGTGGCGCTGGAGGTTGCGGGCGACGGCCTCTGCCTGCCCATCGCATCCGGCATCGACGACGGTTTCTTCGACACCGATGGCCAGATCACCAAGCGCCCTGTCCGCGCGCTGGCCCTGTCGGCGCTGGCCCCGCGCCCCTACGAGACCTTGTGGGACATCGGCGGCGGTTCGGGCTCCATCGCCATCGAGTGGCTCTTGTCACATCCCACGACCGAGGCTGTCAGCATCGAGCCGCGCGCCGACCGAGCCGCCCGCATCCGCGCCAACGCCGACCGGCTGGGGGTTGACCGGCTGCGCGTCATCGAGGGGCAGGCACCGGGCGCGCTCGAGGGCTTCGCCGCCCCGCAGGCCGTCTTCATCGGTGGCGGGCTCGGCGACGCGTTGCTGACCGATCTGACGGAGCGTCTCTCACCCGGCACACGACTCGTCGCCCATGCGGTGACGCTGGAGTCCGAGGCGGTGCTGGCCGCATGGTCGGAGCGGCTCGGCGGCTCCCTCCTGCGCGTCGAACTGTCCGAGGCCGGGGCGCTCGGGGCCAGGCGCGGATGGAAGGCGGCCTATCCGGTGGTGCAGTGGCGAGTGGTCCTGTGATCGTGGCGGGCTTCGGGTTCCGCGCGGCGGCGACGGTCGACAGCCTTGCCGATGCCTTGGCGCGAACCGGGGCTGCGGGCCGGGTCGCGGCGCTCTCCACGCTCGAGGACAAGGCGCAGTCCGAGGCATTCCGGGCTCTTGCAACGACCCTTGCCCTTCCGATCCACGCTGTTGACGCCGAAACGCTTGCGCGGCAGGAGACCCTGACACGCTCGGACGCATCGCTCGCTGCGAGCGGATCGGGGAGCGTCGCGGAGGCGTCGGCGCTGGCCGCAGCAGGGCGAGGCGCGAAGCTGATGGCAAAGCGGGTGATCTCGGGCGACGGCATGGCCACCTGTGCGCTGGCGGAAGGGGTCGGACCATGACAGTGCATTTCATCGGCGCCGGTCCGGGCGCCCCCGACCTTCTGACGCTGCGCGGCCGCGACCTCATCGCGCGCTGCCCGGTCTGCCTCTACGCCGGGTCGCTGGTGCCCGAGGCGGTGCTGGCCCACTGCCCGGATGGCGCGCGGATCGTGAACACGGCGCCGATGGACCTCGACGCCATCATGGCCGAGATCGCGGCGGCGCAGGACGCGGGCCATGACGTCGCGCGGCTCCATTCGGGCGATCTGTCGGTCTGGTCGGCCATGGGCGAACAGCTGCGCCGTCTCGAGGCGATGGGTATCCCCTACACCGTCACACCGGGTGTGCCCTCCTTCGCCGCGGCCGCGGCCGCCCTTGGCGCGGAACTGACGCTTCCGGGCGTGGCGCAATCGGTGGTCTTGACGCGGACACCGGGCCGCGCGTCGTCGATGCCACCGGGCGAAACGCTTGCCGCGTTCGGGGCGACGGGGGCGACGCTGGCCATCCACCTCTCGATCCAGAACCTCGCGCGCGTGGTTGCCGATCTGACCCCGCATCTCGGAGCGGACTGCCCCGTTGCCGTCGTCTGGCGGGCCAGTTGGCCCGATGAGCGAATCGTGCGGGGGACGCTTGGCACCATCGAGGCTGTGTTGCCCGACGGGATCGAGCGCACGGCGCTGATCCTCGTCGGTCCTGCGCTCGGCGCGACAAAGTTCGCCGAAAGCCGCCTCTACGCCGCCGATTACGACCGGCGCTACCGCCCGCAAAGCGCCGTGAGCCCCTGGGCAGAGTGGAGCGAGGGCGATGACTGACACAGTTTCCAACGGCGGGGCCTTCCCCCCCGGACTGCTCGTCTCGGCCCCGGCTTCGGGGACGGGCAAGACGACCGTGATGCTGGGTCTTTTGCGGGCGCTTTCCGACGACGGGCTGACCGTGCAGCCGTTCAAGTCCGGCCCCGACTACATCGACCCCGCCGTCCCCCGGGCCGCGACCGGGCGCGCTTCGTTCAACCTCGATACCTGGGCGATGGGGGAGGCGCTCTTCGCGACCCTCGCCGCGCAGGCCCGTGGCGCGTACATCTGCGTGGCGGAAGGGAGCATGGGCCTTTTCGATGGTGTCGCGACCCGGGGGCGCTCGGGCTTCGGGTCGAGCGCCGAGACCGCGCGGAGGATGGCTTGGCCGGTGGTGCTGGTCCTCGACGTCGGCGGGCAGGCGCAGTCGGCGGCGGCCACCGCCCTCGGCTTCGCGCACTACGACGAGGAACTGCCCTTCGCGGGCGTGATCCTGAACCGCGTCGCGAGCCCGCGGCACGAGCGGCTGACCCGGCTTGGCATGGAGCGCGCCGGCTTGCCCGTTCTCGGCGCACTGCCCCGGCGGGGTGACCTGACCCTGCCCGAGCGTCATCTGGGCCTCGTGCAGGCAGTCGAGCACCCGGATCTCGACGCCGCCATCGCGGGCTATGCGGCCTTCCTCTGCGAGCATGTCGATCTTTCCGCGATCCGGGCCGCCGCGCGCGGAACCGCGCCGGAAAAGGCGGGCGCCCTTCCGAAACCACCCGCTCAGCGCATCGCGCTGGCGCAGGACGCGGCGTTTTCCTTCACCTACCCGCATCTTCTGGAGGGTTGGCGGGCAGCCGGGGCCGAAATCCAGCCCTTCTCGCCACTGGCCGACGAGGCACCGGACCCCTCCGCCGATCTGGTCTGGCTGCCCGGCGGCTACCCCGAACTACATGCCGGGCGGCTCGCCGCCGCGACGCGGTTCCGAGAGGGTCTGCGGCGGCACGCCGAGACGCGCCCCGTTCATGG
>CAZAGL010000149.1:0-6014 GCA_964484435.1 uncultured Caulobacteraceae bacterium | reverse complement strand
GGATTGCCACTGCGCATCACCGCCGAAAGCGGCAATTGGCGCCGGATCGAGGATTTCGAGGGGGAACGCGCCTGGGTCCATGTGGCCACCCTTTCCCCCCAGCGCACCACCTTGGTCACCGCCCAGCGCGTCGCTTTGCGCGCCGGGGCCAAGCCGAAATCGCGGGTGCGAGCCTGGCTGCAGGCCGGAATCGTGGCCAAACTGCAAGATTGCAAAGCGGGCTGGCGCAAGCTGCAAGTTGGCCGGCGCACCGGCTGGGTCAGCAGCGCGGATGTTTGGGGCGCGCCAAATTGCGAGGCGGTGGCCCCAGCAGCTTGATGGGCCGCATCACCTGAATGGCTTGAGCCCATGCCCGCTGGCGTGCTAGCCCCTGTTGATGAGCGAACGTCCCACGAGCTTCGACACCCCCTCCATCCTCGCGTGCAGTCGCGGGGAATTGTTCGGCCCCGGCAATGCGCAATTGCCGCTGCCGCCCATGCTGATGATCGATCGCATCACCCAGATCAGCGCCAGTGGCGGCACCTATGGCCGTGGGCATCTGGTGGCCGAATTCGATATCACTCCTGATCGCTGGTTTTTTCCATGCCATTTCGTCGGTGATCCGGTGATGCCAGGATGCCTTGGGCTGGATGCGATGTGGCAATTGGTTGGGTTTTTTCTGGCCTGGATGGGTGCCCCGGGAAGGGGGCGGGCCCTGGGCGTGGGCGAGGTGAATTTCCGTGGACAGGTGCTGCCGGACGCCGTCAAACTCCGTTACGAGATCGATTTTAAACGGGTCATCCTCAGAAAACTGGTGCTGGGCGTGGCCGATGGGGTGACGTTTGCCGATGGGCAAGCCATCTATACCGCCAAGGACTTGAAAGTCGGCTTGTTCAAGCCACAAGAAATGTCCGAGCAATTGGGATAGGGAGGGCGCATTTGCGTCGTGTAGTCGTCACAGGCATCGGGATTATTTCCTCGATCGGCAACTCAGCTTCAGAAGTCACCGCCAGCCTGCGCGAGGCGCGTTCTGGCATCGGGCCGGCACCGGAATACGCGCGCTATGGCTTTCGCTGCCAGGTTCATGCCGAGCCGAAAATCGAGCCGGGCGATCATATCGACAAGCGCATTTACCGCTTCATGGAGCGCGGTGCCGGCTGGACCTATCTGGCCATGCAGCAAGCCATCACCGATAGCGGCCTGGAAGATGGCGATGTCAGCCATGAGCGCACGGGCATCATCATAGGTTCGGGCGGGGCCTCGACGCGGGCCATCGTGGCTTCGGCCGATATCACCCGCGAAAAGGGGGCCAAGCGCGTTGGCCCCTTCGCCGTGCCCAAGGCGATGAGTTCCACACTATCGGCCACTTTGGCCACGCCCTTCCGCATCAAGGGGGTCAATTATTCCATCTCCTCGGCCTGCGCCACCAGCGCCCATTGCATCGGCAATGCCGCCGAAATGATTCAATGGGGCAAGCAGGATGTGATGTTCGCCGGCGGCGGCGAAGAGCTGGACTGGACGCTCTCCGTGCTGTTCGATGCCATGGGGGCCATGAGTTCCGACTTTAACGACACGCCCGCAATCGCCTCGCGGGCCTATGACGCGGCGCGCGATGGCTTCGTCATTGCCGGCGGGGCCGGCGTGGTCGTGCTGGAGGAATACGAGCGCGCCAAGGCACGCGGGGCCAAGATCTACGCCGAAATCCTCGGCTATGGGGCCACCAGCGATGGCTATGACATGGTTCAGCCTTCGGGGGAGGGTGCGGCCCGCTGCATGAAGCTGGCGCTAAAGGGGGTGGGCCCCAAGGTGGATTATATCAACCCGCACGGCACCTCGACGCCGATCGGCGATGTGCGGGAGATGGAGGCGATCCGCGAAGTGTTTGGCGCGAACATGCCGCTGATCTCCTCGACCAAATCGCTCACGGGGCATTGCCTGGGCGGGGCCGGCTCGCAAGAAGCGATCTATTGCCTGCTGATGATGCAGAACGATTTCGTCTGTGAAAGCGCCAATATCAGCCAGATCGATCCCGCCTTCGCCGGCGACAACATCGTGCGCCAGCGCGTGGATCGCCGGCTCGATTGCGTGCTGTCCAATTCCTTCGGCTTTGGCGGCACCAATGCCAGCCTGGTCCTGGGCCGGGTTTGAGGCGGCGATTGCCAAAAGACCAGACGCGGCGCGAATCCGCCGACACGTGAACACCCACAGGCGGTAAGCCCATTTCAGCGAAGATGGGAGCACGCGATCAGCTGCGGCGAAGGCGGAAATCATCTGCTGCTTGCCCATTTTATTTTTCGGGTGTACGTTAATTTGGTGAACATTGAATTTGACCCGATCAAAGACATTGCCAACCAAGCCAAACACGGAATCTCTCTTCAAGCGGCCGCTGCATTCGAATGGGACACAGCGATCGAACGCGAGGATGACCGATTCGATTACGGCGAAACCCGCTTCGTCGCGATCGGAATGATCAATACGACGCTATACGTCATGGTTTTCACGAGCGGGTCGAATGATGACACCGTTCGCGTCATCAGCCTGCGCCGCGCCAAGAAACAGGAAGCGAGATATTATTATGATCAAGTTTGATCCGAAGGTTCACGACGATAACCCGCCGCTCGATGCGAGCTTTCTAGCGGGCATGAAGCCATCGCGCCGGGGGCGACCCAAACTCGATGCCCCGAAAGTCGAGGTGAAAATCCGGCTCGATGCCAAGATCGTGGAACACCTGCGCGGCACTGGTCCCGGCTGGCAAACCCGAGTCAACCTTGCCTTGAGCCAGCTTATCGCCAAGGGCGGGATCTGATACGCAGCAGCCTGCTCAGCCCTCATATTCCAGGGCCACGCCGTCGCCGACGGGCACGGCCTGGCAGGTCAGGACATAGCCCTGCGCCACTTCTTCGGGCGTCAGCGCGTAATTCTGCTTCATCTGCACCTGCCCCGAGAGCACGCGCGCCCGGCAGGTGGCGCACACCCCGCCTTTGCAGGCAAAGGGCGCGGCGATGCCGGCCGCCAGGGCATTTTCAAGGATCGAGCCTGTGGCCGCCGCATAGCGCACCAGGCGCTTGCGCCCTTCCAGGGTGATGGCCATGTCCACGCCCTCGGCGCTTTGTTCCAGGGCCTTTGCCGCCGCCGCCCCCGCGCTGGGCGTGCCCGCCGTGAAGCGCTCGATCAGGATGCGCTCTGGGGCCAATCCCCGCCCGCGCAGCGCCGCTTCGGCCGCATCCATCATCGGGCCCGGCCCGCAGATAAAGGCCGCGCTCAGCCCCGCCGCATCGCCCAGCAGCGCCAGGATCTCTTCGCATTTGGCGCGATCGAGCCGGCCGTTGAACAGCGCGAACTCCGTCTCTTCGTGCTCCAGGATGTGCAACACCTCAAAGCGATCGAGATAGCGATCCTTCAGCGCCGCCAGTGCCTCCAGGAAGATGATCGAGGCCCCATCGCGATTGCCATAGGCCAAGGTGAAACGGCAATCGGGCATTGTTTCCAGCGCACTAGCGATCAGGCTCAGGATCGGCGTGATGCCCGATCCGCCGGCAAAGGCCAGATAGCGCCCCGCTGTTTGAGCCGCGAAATCCCAGGTGAAGCGCCCGATCGGCGGCGCAACCTGCAAGACATCGCCCGCCCGCAGCGTTTGATTGACGAAGGTGGAAAAGGCCCCGCCAGAGATTTCCTTCACGGCCACCCGCACTTGGCCAAGGCTTGGCGGCACGCACAGCGAATAGGTGCGCCGGATTTCCTGCCCATTGATCATGGCCGCGAAGGTCAGATACTGGCCGGGCAAAAAGCGAAACTGCGCGGCCAAATGCGCCGGCACGTCCAGCAGGATCGAAACGGCCTGGGCGGTTTCGCGGCGGATTTCAGCAATGCTCAGCGGATAAAATTGCACGTGCGCCTCAATGGCATTTGAAATAATCGAACGGCTCGGCGCAGGCTTGGCAGCGCCACAGGGCTTTGCAGGCCGTCGAGCCAAAGCGCGACACCTCCTGCGTTGCGGCCGCGCCGCAATGTGGGCAGGCCGGCAGCCCCTTCGGGCAAGGCGGGGCAATGCCAAAGGCGCGCAGTTTTTCACGCCCCAGCGGGCTGATCCAATCGCTGGACCAAGGCGGATCCAGCACCGTGCAGATGGCGATGTCCTGGTGCCCGGCCTGATCCAAAGCCGCGCGCACCGCCGCCTCGATGGCGAAGGTCGCCGGGCAGCCGGTATAGGTGGGTGTGAGGGTAACGGCCTTGGCGCTCACCGCGCGCACAATGCCCAGATCCACGATGGAAAGCACCGGGATTTCAGGATCGGCCACGCCGGCGAGAATGTGCATGAGATCGCTCACCACACCGCCTTGGGATAGGCCCTGGGCAAGAATTGCATCTGCGCCAGCAAATGGCCCAGATGCTCGGAATGGTGCCCGCGCCGCCCGCCCAACACGGCCCGGTGCGCCTGGGGGGCGCTCAGCTTGGCCTGCGCCAGCACCTCTTGGAGGCGCGCATCAAAAGCGGGGCGCAGCAAAGCGCGATCCACGGCCTGGCCGGCCGCGCACAGGCTGCGCTCCAGCCCATCCATTTCGAACAATTCATCGATGAAGCGCCAGTGCCAGGCCAGCCCCTCGGCCATGCGCGCGGCGCTTTCGGCGGTGCCATCACCCAGGCGGATCACCCATTCCTGGGAAAAGCGCGCGTGATAGGCGGTTTCCTTGACGGCCTTTTTGGCAAGGCCGGCAAGGCGCGGCTCCGTGGACGCGCTCAAGGCCTCATAGAAGGCGTGCTGAAAGGTGGAAAACAGCATTTGCCGGGCCAGGGTGCGGGCGAAATCCCCGTTTGGCTGCTCGACCATCAGGCAATTGGTGAAATCGAACACGTCCCGGTGGAAGGCCAAGCGATCGCCGTCCCGGCCCTGGCCTTCGGCCTCCCCAGCGAAGTTGAGCAGATGCGTGGCCTGGCCGATGAGATCGAGGGCGAAATTGGCCAGCGCCAGATCCAGCTCCAGGCTGGGGGCGTGGCCCGTCCATTCGCCCAGACGCTGGCCCAGGATCAGCGCATCATCACCCAGACGCAGCGCATAGCAAGCGATGGGGCTCACAGGTGCGAAACTCCATCGGGCACGGTGTAAAATGTCGGATGGCGATAGATTTTATCCTCCGCCGGGGCAAACAGCGCGTCGGCCTCCGCCGGATCGCTGGCGGTTATGGCGGCCGAGGGCAGAACCCAAATGCTGATGCCCTCCATGCGGCGCGTATAGGCATCGCGGGCCGCTTCGAGGGCCATGCGCGCATCGGCCGCGTGCACGCTGCCGACATGGCGGTGGTGCAACCCGCTCTTGGCACGCACGAACACTTCCCAAAGCGCGAAATCGCCGGTGGATGCTGGCATCAGGCGGCCTCCGCGGCCGTGGCCCGTTTGGCGCTGTGGGCCATGGCCGCCTCGCGCACCCAGGCCCCATCCTCCCAGGCCTTGCGGCGCGCCTCCATCCGCTCTTTGGCCACTTGGCCCTCGCCGCGCACCACGGCGTAAAACTCTTCCCAATCCAGCGCGCCGAAATCATAACCCCGCTTGGCTTCGTTCCAGCGCAGATCCGGATCGGGAATGGTCAGCCCCAAAGCGTGCGCCTGCGGCACGGTCGCATCAACAAAGCGCTGGCGCAGCTCATCATTGGTTTCGCGCTTGATGCGCCAGCGGATGGATTGCGCCGTATTGGGCGAGGCCGCATCGGGCGGGCCGAACATCATCAAGGCCGGGGCCCACCAGCGATCCAGCGCATCCTGGGCCATGCGCTTTTGTTCTGGCGACCCCGCGCACAAAGCCATCATGATTTCATAGCCTTGGCGCTGGTGAAAGCTTTCTTCCTTGCAGATGCGCACCATGGCCCGGGCATAAGGCCCGTAGGAGGTGCGCTGCAACGGCACCTGGTTCATGATGGCCGCACCATCGACCAGCCAGCCGATGGCCCCCATATCGGCCCAGGTCAAAGTGGGATAATTAAAAATGGTGGAGTATTTGGCCCTGCCGGCCAGCAGCGCCTCGGTCATCTCATCGCGGCTGGC
>CAZAGL010000148.1:0-6014 GCA_964484435.1 uncultured Caulobacteraceae bacterium | reverse complement strand
CAGGCCCCGCGCGCTCAAAGCATCGACGGTGCGATAGAGATCCACGCTGCCCAAGGCGATGTGCTGGATGCCTTCGCCCTGATAGCGCTGGAGATATTCCTCGATCTGATCCAGCTTGCCATCCACGCCCTTGCTCTCGTTCAGCGGGATGCGGATCTTGCCGCACGGGCTGGTCATGGCCTTGGACGTCAGCCCCGTGATCTTGCCCTCGATGTCGAAATAGCGGATCTCCCGGAAATTGAACAAACGCTCATAGAATTGCGCCCAATGGCTCATGCGGCCGCGCTGCACATTGTGCGTCAAATGATCGAGATAGGTGAGCCCGCAATTGGCCTGCACCGAGCGCGCCTCCCAGCCCGGATTCCAGACGAAATCCACATCATAAATGGTGCCGCGCGGCCCGTAGCGATCCACGAGATAGAGCCGCGCCCCGCCTATGCCCTCGATGCCCGGAATGTTCAGCTCCATCGGGCGCACCGGTTCTTCAACCCCCTTGGCCCCCAAAGAGAGGGCGCGCCGATAGGCCGCCGGCGCATCCTGCACGCGAAAGGCCATGGCGCAGGCGCAGGGCCCGTGCGCCCGGGCAAAGGCCTGGGCGAAGCTGTCCGGCTCGGCGTTGACGAGAAAATGGATGTCGCCCTGCTTGTGCAGCGTCACATCCTTGGAGCGATGGTGCGCCGCCTCGATAAAGCCCATGGATTCAAAAACCTGGCGCAAAAGCGCGGGATCGGGCGCGGCATATTCGACAAACTCGAACCCATCCGTGCCCATCGGATTGGCAAAACCCAATGGGCCTTGCGCCAGCGCCGCATTAGCCGACATGCTATCCTCCCTCGAATGCTTTTGGCGTCTATATAAACCCAAGCCTGGAGAATGCCCAGCGATGGCGGTTTTCACCCCGTTGACGGCCCCGGAGGTGCAGGCCTTCTTGGGCCGCTATGAACTGGCCGGCTTGGCGCGCCTGGAACCCATCCTGGCCGGGGTGGAAAACACCAATTACCAAATCATCCTGGAAGATGGGCAGCGCTTTGCGCTCACGCTCTTTGAGCGCCATCACGATGGCGCGGATCTGCCCTTCGTGCTGGGCTTTGCCGCGCATTTGGCATTGCAGGGCTTTGCCGCGGCCCATGCCGTGCCCGATCGCGCCGCGCGCCTGTTCAGCCCCTTGAAGGAGCGGCCAGCCGCCTTGGTGCGCTGGGTGGCGGGCCAGGGGCTGGATCTGCCCAGCGAGAAACAAGCCGCCCAAGGCGGGAGCGCCCTGGCGCGCATGCATGTTCTGGCCGAGGGCTTTGCCCAGAGGCGGGATAATCCCTTTGGCCCGGCGCACTGGGATGTTTTGCTGGCGCGCTGCCAGGAGGCCCCGGCCCCGGAATGGGCCCAGGCCTTGGAGGCTTTGCAAGCGGAATCGCAAGCGCTGCGCGCCGCGTGGCCGCAGGATCTTCCCGCCGGGCCGATCCATGCCGATTATTTTCCCGACAATGTGCTGTTTGAGGCCGACGCGCTCAGCGGCGTGATCGATTTCGGCTTCGCCTGCACGGATTGTTTTGCCTATGATTTGGCCATCGCGCTCAATGCCTGGGGCTTTGATGGCACGGGCGGGGCGCGGCCCAATGTGCTGAAGGCTTTTATGATAGGTTATGGCCGCCTGCGCGCCTTGACGGCTAGGGAAGCGGCCGCTCTGCCCATTTTGCTGCGCGGGGCGGCCGTGCGCTTTGCCTTGTCGCGGCTGCATGATCAAATGTTCCACGATCCCGTTTGGCGGGTCATCCCCAAGGATCCGCGGGCATTTTTCCGCCGCTTGGCCTATTTCCAGGCGCAGGCGGGCGCTTTGCCCATGCCCATTTCGTAAGACGGGCGGCTTGGTTCAGTTCGGGTTCAGCCGCACCATCCTATATCTGACCCTGCACGCACCGGCACTGCGATGACGCTGGCGGGGCCGGCAGGCATGGGCTAAGAATTGGTGCCAGCTAAGAAGGAAGACAATGTGATGCGTTTTGGTGCCGTGCTGATCGTGACCGCGCTAACGGGGGCCCTGATGGGTTGCATCAAATTACAGGCCCCCGACAAGCCGATCGAGATCAATCTCAATGTCAATATTCGTCAAGAAGTGGTGATCCGCCTGGAGCAGGATGTCAAAGCCCTGATCGAAAACAATCCCGGCATTTTTTGACCCTGAAAGATTAGGAGAAATTCCATGGGCCCGAACGCCTTTCCCCGCCTGTTGCTGGCCGGTTTGATCGCCGCCGCCGCCATGACCAGCCCCGCTTTCGCGCAAGCCGACGAGGCCGAAGCCCTGCGCAGCCAGCGTTTGGCCGGCGAGCAATCCGATGGCTTTTTGGGCGTGCCCAATGGGGTCAATCCCCCGGCCGAAGCGCGGGCGCGCATCGATCAGATCAATATCCGCCGGCGCGCCTATTATACCGATTTGGCCGCCAAGCGCGCCGCCTCGGTTTCGGAAGTCGGCGGGGCCACCGCCTGCATGCTGTTCCGCACCAAGGTGGATGTCGGCGATTGGTATCGCGAGGAAAGCGGTGCCTGGCGCCAACGCGGTGCCGGCGAAGATGTCAAACTGCCCAGCTTTTGCGGATGAAGGCCAAGACCGGCCTCCCTTCCTTGGCCCTGGCCGCCTTTTTGGGGCTGGCCTTGGCCGGGGCCGTCTGGGGCGCAATGCGGGCCGCCCAGCATCTGCGCATGGATCTTGGCCTGCATGGCTGGATCGCCCTGATCGGCGGGGCGCTGATCACGCTGGCGCTGGCTGGCGGCCTGATGAGCCTTGTGTTTTTCAGCGCGCGGCGCGGCTTTGACGATGCCCATCCGCCCGATCCCGAAAGCTGAGAGCCAGCGCATTTCGGCGCGAATCGCCTAAGATCATCCCCTTGCAGGATTGGGAGAGTCCGATGGTCGATGGATTGCGGCTCGCCGCCTTGGTGGGATCGAAAGTGTGCCACGAAATCGTCTCGCCGATGACAGGCATCCTGCATGGGCTGGAAATGCTCAAGGAATCCGACACCAGCGGGCGCAACAGCGAGGCGCTGGCCTTGCTGGAACAGGGCCTGCTCAAGGTGGCCGCCAAGGTGGATTTTCTGCGCGGCACCTTCGCCCCCAATGACGGCGAGGCCCTGATCGCCTTATCCGAGGCACGCCGGCTGGGCGAGCCGTTGTTCGCCTGCCTCAAGCCCGATCTGGTCTGGCGGGCCCCGGATCTGGAACTGCCACGCACCATGCTGCGGGTTTTCATGAACCTTTTGCTGCTGAGCGCCGATTGCCTGCCGCGCGGCGGCATCGTGGCCGTGGAGGCCGAAACGGGCAAGGTTTTGGAGCTTCGGGCCATCGCCACCGGGCCGCGGGCCAGCTTGCGGGCCGCCGTGGTCGGCGCGCTGCGTGGTGATGCCATCGAAGGCGGGCTGCAGGCCGAACTGGTCATGCCGGCCATGACCCTGCTTTTGGCCCGCCAGGCCGGTTACACCCTGTTGACCCGCACCGCGCCCGAGCGAATTGAGCTGGTTTTGCAAGCTGCGCCGGGCGTGTAAATCTGCAGTTAACCGGTGCGGTCAATGGTGGGTTCAAAGCGCTTGGCGCGGCAGTGAGCATGAGCCCTGAACATGGATGATCTCCTCCTGGAGTTTCTAACGGAAACTGCGGAAAATCTCGAAGTCATCGATAACGAGCTGGTGCGTTTCGAGGCGCATCCAGAAGAAGAATCGACCCTCAACAACATTTTCCGCCTGGTGCACACCATCAAGGGCACGTGCGGCTTTTTGGGCCTGCCGCGCCTGGAGGGCGTCGCCCATGCCGGCGAAACCCTTTTGGGGCGCTATCGCGACAAGGCACTGACGGTCACGCCCGAAGCGGTGACCACGGTTTTGTTCGCCATCGATCGGATCAAGGCGATTTTGGCCGGCCTGCGCGAAACCGGCGAAGAGCCCGCCGGCGATGACGCCCCGCTGATCGATGCCTTGCAGGCTTTGGCCGCCGGGCAAACCGCCAAGCCGGCGCAGGCCCCGCCCCCCAAGCCCGCCCAGCCTTTGGTCAACGAGGCCGGCCAGCGCTGGGATGCCGATCTGCAGCGCTATCTGCGCCCCGGTGAAGTTTCGCTGGCCGATCTGGAAGCGGCCTTTTTGGAAACCTCGGCCGAAGCGGTCAGTGCCGCCGCTGCCCCAACGCCTGCCGCGGCCCCGCCCGCTGCCCCGCCCAAACCGCCCGCGCCTGCCACCGGGCTCGGGGATGGGGATGGCGATGATGAGCGCCGCCCCGATTCGGCTTCGCAGACCATCCGTGTCAGCGTCGAAGTGCTGGAACAATTGATGACGACAGTCAGCGAATTGGTGCTGACACGCAACCAATTGCTGCAATTGGTGCGCACCAAGGATGCTTCCGAATTCAAGGCCCCGCTGCAACGCCTATCCAATATCACGGTCGAATTGCAGGACCGGGTGATGAAAACCCGCATGCAGCCCGTCGGGGCGGCCTGGCGCAAACTGCCGCGCATCGTGCGCAATGCCTCCAACGAATTGGGCAAAAAGATCGATCTGCGCCTGGAGGGCGAGGCCACCGAGCTGGATCGCCAGGTTCTGGAACTGATCAAGGATCCGCTCACCCATATGGTGCGCAATTCCTGCGATCACGGCCTGGAAACGCCCGATGTGCGCCGCGCCGCCGGCAAGCCCGATACCGGCACGATCACGCTTTCGGCCTATCACGAAGGCGGGGCCATCATCATTTCCCTGGGCGATGATGGGGCCGGCCTCAACACCGATCGGATCCGCTCCAAGGCCCTGGAAAAGGGGCTGATCTCCACCGCCGAGGCCTCCACGCTTTCTGATGCGCAAATCCACCGCTTCATTTTTGCACCCGGCTTTTCCTCGGCGGCAGCCGTCACCAGTCTTTCGGGGCGCGGGGTGGGCATGGATGTGGTCAAAACCAATATCGAAACCATCGGCGGCACCATCGAGCTGAACTCGGAAAAGGGCAAAGGCTCGCGGTTCAAGATCAAAATCCCGCTCACCTTGGCCATTATCTCCGCTTTGGTGCTGGGCACGCGCGGGCAGCGCTTCGCCGCGCCGCAATCATCCGTGCTGGAATTGGTGCGTGTGGGCCAGGACAGCGAGCACCGCATCGAAACCATCAATCATGCGCGGGTGCTGCGCCTGCGCGATGCGCTTTTGCCATTGCTCGATCTTTCCGAGGTTCTGGGCCTTGGGGCCACCGAGATCACCCAGGATGACGCGCGCTTTGTTGCCGTCATGCAGGTGGGGGCCGATCGGTTTGGCCTGATCGTCGAACATGTGCTCGATACCGAGGAAATCGTGGTCAAGCCCTTGGCCAGCCTGCTGCGCGGCATCCGGCTGTATTCGGGGGCGACGATTTTGGGCGATGGCTCCGTGGTCATGATCCTCGATCCCAATGGCCTGGCCGAGGCGCTGGGCGCCCACAGCGAGCGCGACGATTCCCAGCAGGAGCATGCCGCCGCCGTGTTGCAACCCGAAGCCACCCGCCTGATCGTGTTCCGCGGCGGGCCCAATGATTTGAAAGCCGCCCCGCTCGATCTGGTCACGCGCCTGGAAGAAATCGATGTCGAGCGCATCGAGCGCGCCGACGGGCGCGCCATGGTGCAATTCCGTGGCTTCTTGATGCCGATCATGCATATCGCCGGCGATTACGCCTTCAAAACCAGCGGGCGCCAGCCGGTTTTGGTGTTCATGCAAAAGGGCCGCTCTTTCGGGCTGGCCGTCGATCAGATCGTCGATATCGTGCAAGAGCACGTCTCCCTGGAACTGGTTGCGGATCGCCCCGGAGTGATCGGCGCGGCCATCGTCAAAGGCGCGGCCACCGAAATCGTCGATGTCGGCTATTATCTCAGCCAGATGCTGGGGGAATGGCGCACCGGCGCGGCGCAAAACACCAAGGGCTCGATTTTGCTGGTCGATTCCAACGTGTTCTGCCGCAGCCTTTTGACGCCGCTCTTGCAGGCGGCCGGCTATACCGTGTCGCACGCGGCCAGCCCCCAAGATGCC
>CAZAGL010000147.1:0-6075 GCA_964484435.1 uncultured Caulobacteraceae bacterium | reverse complement strand
GATGGCCAGGGTTTGCGGCTGCGGCAAATAGGAATTGACCGCCCAGCCGATGGCCACCCCCAATACGAGCCCGAGGAGGATGAGGATCGAGAACAGTCTTGACATGAAAACCTCAGTCTCAATCCATCAGCCGCTGGGAAAGATAAGTGAATTCCAGCGCGCGGCGCTTGGCCTGTTCTTTTTGATTGGCAGCGGCCGAATGCCCGCCATCGGTGTTCTCGTAATAGAAAAAGGGCATGCCCAGTTTTTCGAGCTTCGCGCCATATTTGCGCGCGTGCCCGGGATGGACCCGATCATCCTTGGTGGAGGTGACCAAAAACGGGATGGGGAAATCGGCGCGCTTGCGCAGATTTTGATAGGGAGACAGTTTTTGCAGCCAGGCGCGCTCTGCCTTCACGTCGGGCGAGCCGTATTCGTCCACCCAGGAGGCCCCGGCCAACAGCTTGTGATAGCGCAGCATGTCCAGCAGCGGAACTTGCACCACGGCCGCCCGGAAGAGTTCGGGCCGCTGGGTCAGCATCACGCCCATCAGCAGGCCACCATTGGAACCACCCATAATGCCCAACCGGCGCGGGCTGGTGATGTTTCGGCGGATCAAATCTTCGGCGATTGCGATGAAATCGTCATAGACGATCTGGCGTTTCAGCTTCAGCCCCGCTTGGTGCCAGGCCGGGCCGAATTCTCCGCCGCCGCGGATATTGGCGATGACATAAGAACCGCCGCGCTCCACCCACAGCTTGCCGAAATAGGCGCTATAGCTTGGCGTTTGGGAAATCTGGAAGCCGCCATAGCCATAAAGCAGCGTGGGGGCCGTGCCATCCCTGGCCGCGCCCTTGGGCTGGACCAGGAAATAGGGGATTTTCGTGCCGTCCGTGCTCACGGCTTCGTATTGGAAAACTTCAGCGCCTTCGGCGTTGAACTGATCGGGCAAAGCCTGGATGGCCCGTGCCTGGCCGCGCCCATCGATGGCGAACAGCGTGCTGGGCTTGAGATGGCTTTGGAAGGTGGCGAAGGCGATATCTTCGGCCACATCCGAGCCGGTCAGGCTGATCGAGCCGGCCTGTGGCATGGGGATTTGGCTTTCGAGCCAAGCGCGCCCGTCAAAGCCGAAGCGCAGCAGGCGGCCTTTGACATCCTGAAAGGCCGCGACCAGCACCGCGCCCCTGGTGATGGCCAAATCCTCGATACTTTCGCGTGGGCCGGGCCAGAACAGCGAACGGATGGTGGGATTGGGGTTGGTGGCCTCCTTGAGGGGCATGGAAAGCAGCGCGCCGGCCGGATAGGCCTTGCCGCCAATGCTCCATTCCTGCTCCAGCGTGAAAATCAATTCGCCCTTGTGCAGGCCGCGCAGCGAGGATTTTTCCGGCAAAGTCAGCTCGACAGGGCCATCTTTGCCCAGCAGCCACAAGGTGCTGCTGAAAAAGGTGTTGGCCTCCACGGCGAATTGACCCTGCGTGCCCGACTCGTCGCGCAGGGAAAAGCTGTTGAGCGCCACGTCGCTGGCCTGCCCGCGCAGGATTTCGGGGGCCTGCGCCAAGGTTTGCCCGCGCGACCAGGATTTCAGCACGAACGGATAGCCCGATTCCGTCAAACTGCCGGGGCCGAGATCGGTGGCCACCAAGAGGGTGTCCTGATCCTTCCATGTCACCCCCGATTTGGCCTCGGCGAGGGTGAAGCCGGCCTCATAAAAGGCTTTGCGCTCGATATCGAATTCGCGCCAAACGACGGCATCCTTGCCCCCATCGGATAGCTCGATCATGCACAAGCGCCATTCCGGCTCCAGGCATTCGGCCCCTTTGAACACCCAATTCTTGCCTTCCTTGGCGGCGAGGGCATCGACATCCAGGATGGTTTCCCAGATGGGCGCGCCGGTGGAATAGGCGCTCAGCGGGGAGCGGCGCCAAATCCCCCGCACATGGGTTTCGTCTTGCCAGAAATTCCACACAAAGCCCCCGCCGATCCCGCCCAGGGGCAGGCGGCGCCGATCCTGCGCGATGGCCAGGGCCTGGGCCTCCAAGGCGGGATAGCGCGGATCGGCCTGCAGCGCGGCCAGGCTGCGGGTGTTTTGAGAATGGACCCAGGCCAAGGCGCGCGCGCCTTCCACCTCTTCGAGCCACAGAAACGGGTCTTTCGGCGCGGCTTGGCTCTCTTCGGTCATGGCATGGGCCCCCAACAGCACCGAAATGGCCAGGATGATCGATCGCACACGCATGGCATTTCTCCCCTCATACGCCACCCAAGCAGATTGCCGCCACCTGGCCAAGCGCGCTGCAAATTTAACCAAGCCGCGCTACACATACACCCGTCATAGATAGCCAAAGGCAAAGCCGGCCCATGCGGTACTTCAAGATGAACGGTTGTGGCAATGATTTCGTCATGTTCGATGCCAGGGCCCATGGCACTCTGGCGCTGACGCCGGCCCAGGCCGCCGCGATCGCCAGCCGCAGCGAAGGCATCGGCTGCGATCAAGTGATCGCCATCGAGCGCTCCGTGCGCGGCGATGCGTTCATGCGGATCTGGAATGCCGATGGCCAAGAGGTTGGCGCATGCGGCAATGCGGCGCGCTGCGTCGGCCATTTCCTGCTGAACGAAACGGGCGCCCTCAGCATCAAAATCGAAACCCTGGCCGGGATGCTGAAGGCCTGGCCAATCGATCAATTGATCAGCGTGGATATGGGTTCGCCTCTGTTGAAATGGGAAGAAATCCCTGTTTCCAAGCCCAATGACACCATTTGCATGGATTATCAGATCCGTGCTGAAACCGGGGCGGTGTTTACCGGGCCCGGCGGGGTGAACATGGGCAATCCGCACGCCGTGTTCTTTGTCGAAGATGTGATGGCTGTGCCGATCGCGGAGCTGGGCCAGAAGATGGCGCAAGATCCCTTCTTTCCCGAGGGGGTGAATGCCGGCTTTGCGCAGGTGCAAACGCGCAATCGATTGCGGCTGCGCGTCTGGGAGCGCGGCGCGGGCCTGACCAAGGCCTGCGGCACGGGGGCCTGCGCCGCTGTGGTGGCCGCCCACCGCGCCGGCCATTGCGAGCGCCGCGCCGAAGTCGAGCTGGATGGCGGCGTGCTGGCAATAGAATGGAAGGCCAGCGATGATCGTGTGCTGATGACCGGCCCGGTGCAGATCGAGCATGCGGGGGAAGTCAGCCTCTAATCTTCTTGGGGCCAGACCGTTCCTGGCCGGCTTCATGCATCGTTAAGAATCGAGGCGCATCTAAGATTAACTGATCAAAACACTTGGTTGTGGTGTGCGCGTGATAATTGTGCGGGCACCAGGGGCTGAGTTCCGCGTTGAGAGGATCGTGAATGCAATCGAATTCCATCAATGCCCGGACGACCCAGGCGGCCATCGCCCTTTCGATCATGACCTTCGCCACCGGCGGGCTTGGGGTGTGGGCCGTCACCGATCTGGGCAAGACCCTCAAGCAGACGCAGGTTTCCGCGCATGTGCTGCGCAATCATCTGCAATCGGATATGATGCACGATGCCATCCGCGGTGATGTGCTGCGGATTCTTCTGGCCAGCGATGCCGAACTGGGCATTTCCTTGAGCGAGGCCAGCGAGGAATTGCGCGCGCACGCCGCCAGCTTCACCGCCATGGTGGCGGAAAACGAGCGCCTTTCCAGGACGCCCAAGATCATTGAATTGCTGGGGCAATTGCGGCCGGCTCTGGATGCCTATGTGCAAGCGGGCGAACAGCTCGCGGCTTCGGCGCAGGATGATCCGCTGGCCGCCCGCGCCCAATTGGCCAGCTTTCAAGAGAAGTTCCGCGAACTGGAAACGCTGATGGGCGATGCCTCAGATGTCATCCAGGCCAGCGCAGAAAAAGATGTCGCCTCCGCCGAACAGGAAGCCGCTTTCACCCGCATGCTGCTGCTGCTGGCCACGCTTTTGGCCACGGCCACGACCGTGCTGGGCGGCTGGCTGGCGCGCAGGCATGTCGTCAAGCCCTTGACCGATCTCACTTCGGCCATGCGCCGCCTGGCCGAGGGTGATGCCCATGTGATCGCCCCGCATGGGCAGCGCGCCGATGAGATCGGCCAAATGGCCCAAGCGCTGGAGCAATTCCGCGAAGCGGCGCAGGCCCGCGCCGCGCTGGAGATCGCCCAGGTGGAATCCAGCATCGCGGCCACCAATCGCGCACGCAAAATTGATGGGTTGGCCAATGGCTTTGCCGCGCAGCTGGCCGAGGTGATGGCCAGCCTCAATGCCGCCTCGAAATCGCTCACGCGCGATGCCAATGCCATGCAGCAAACCGCCGCCTCGGCGCAGCGCGAATCGGTCGGTGCGGCCAGCGCCGCCACCTCCGCTTCCGAGAATGTGCAAAGCATTTCGGCGGCCGCCACGCAATTGAGCGCCTCGGTCGATGAGATCGCTTCGCGTATGACGCGCTCGGCCGATGCCACGCAGCAGGCCTCTGTCAGTGGGCAGGAGGCCAATTCCATCGTTTCCAATCTGGCGGCCAAGGTGGAAAAGATTGGTGCCATCGTCGCCGTCATCGGCGATGTCGCTGAGCAGACCAATCTTTTGGCCCTCAATGCCGCTATCGAGGCGGCGCGGGCCGGCGAAGTGGGCAAGGGCTTTGCCGTCGTGGCCAGCGAAGTGAAAGCCCTGGCCACCCAAACCGCGCGCGCCACCGAGGATATCTCAGCCCAGATCACCGATATCCAAAGCGTCAGCGAGCAGGCCGTGCGCCAGGTGCGCGAAGTTATCCAGATGATCGAGGAAGTGCGCGAGATCAGCGCCGCCGTGGCCGCCGCGGCCACCGAGCAAAGCTCCGCCACGTCCACCATCGCCGGCAATGCCGAAACCGTCTCGCTTGGGGCCAGCGAGGCGGCGGCCGGGGTGCGGGCCTTGCAGGAAGCCACGCAAAGCACCGGCGCTGCCAGCTCCAGCGTGCTGCATCAGGTGCAGCAAATGCAGGCCCATGCCGATTCCCTGAGCCGCTTCGCGGAGAGCTTTTTCAGCCAATTGCGCGCGGCTTGATTCTTGCCGCTTGAGGCGCGATGCTCTGACAAACTATCAGAGCATGGGGCGCGCGATGCGGCTGATCCTGGTTGGTGCGCTTTTGATTTTGGCGGTAGTGACCCAGGCGTGGGCGCAGAAGATCGGACCAGCCAACTCAAGGCCCCCTCCGGTCGACTGGATAAGCAAGCCGACCGGTGATGCTCTTGCCCGCCATTATCCCAAGACAGCTGCCGCCAGAGGGATATGGGGTGGCGTGGTGCTTTGCTGTGTCCCGCGGCTGGACGGCAGCGTAGCATGCAAAATGGCTGCGGAATCACCAACCGGTTTCGGCTTCGGCCTGGCGGCTGAAAGTGTTTCCAGGGAGTTGCGTTTGACCGAGACATCGGCGCGGGCTTGGCGTAAACGGCAAGAATCTGTGGAGGTTTTTCTGCGGTTCGTAATGGCCGACAAGAAGCATATTGATAATGCGAGCCTGAAAACTGCTTTTGCCCGTTTCGATAAGAGTACGATCGGGATTTGCAGACCCAAGTCCTATGAGGGGCGCTCAAAGCCGATCGCCTTGCGGCCAGTTACAGAGAACCACAAATTCGGATAAGCTTGAGGGGCGTTAACACGTGAAATCCCGTTTTTGCTACAGTGAATTTGGCGGGGGCAATGCTATTTGATTGGGACTTTGTCGACGAGGCACAAGATGACGCGGATCATCGCAGGGTTGGCTGTGGCCTTGGTGGTGTTGATGGCAACGGCCTGGCCGCAAGAGCCAGGGCCAGATCAAGACGATCTCGACCCGGCAAAGATCAACTGGCTAAAAAGGCCGACAGGAGAGGATTTTTCGCGGCATTACCCAAGAAAAGCATTTGATAAGGGGGTTTCTGGCGCTGCAGCGCTCTGTTGCGTGCCGCGTGAAGATGGCAGCGTGGCGTGCAAATCCATAGTGGACGTACCCGCCGGTTTTGGTTTCGGCGATGCAGCGGTAAGAATATCTCACGTCTTTCGGATGAGCGCATCTGACGCGCAAACGTGGCGCGAGCGCGGGGAATTACTTCGTTTAGAGCATATTCCGATCAATATGGATCATATCCGCAAGAACTGAAGTAGTTGG
>CAZAGL010000146.1:0-6087 GCA_964484435.1 uncultured Caulobacteraceae bacterium | reverse complement strand
GCATCGGGGGAAAGGCCCCGGGCCAGCAGCAAGGCCAACAGGTGGAAGAGCACATCGGCCGCCTCGGCGATCACCTCCTGATCCGTCCCGCAGGCCCCGGCGAGCGCGGCCTCCACGCCTTCTTCTCCCAGCTTTTTGGCACAGCGCTGCGGCCCGGCTTGCACCAAGGCCGCCGTATAGGATTGATCGATGGGCGCGCCGGCGCGCTCGGCCATGGTGCGGGCCAAGTGATCGATCGCCTGGCCAAGCAGCGGGGGAGGGGGGCTCATGGCGCGCGCACCAAAATGCCGGCCGCCGCCATGGCCGCCTTGGCCTCGCCGAGGCTGGCCTCGCCAAAGTGGAAAATCGAGGCGGCCAAAACCGCGCTTGCCCCGCCAACCTGCACGGCCGGGGCAAAATCGTGCACGCTGCCTGCACCACCCGAGGCAATGACGGGGATGGAAACGCATTGCGTGATGGCGGCCAGAAGGCCCAGATCATAGCCCGTTTTGGCTCCATCGCGATCGATGGAGGTGACGAGCAATTCGCCGGCCCCTAAGGCCGCGGCCCGCGCGGCGAATTCCACGGCATCGAGGCCGGTTGCCTTGCGCCCGCCATGGGTGAAAATCTCCCATTTTTCGGTGCCGGTTTGCTTGGCATCAATGGCCATGATCACGCATTGGGCCCCGTAGGCATCATGGATGCGGGCGATCAGATCCGGATCGTGCACGGCCGCGGTGTTGACGGCCACCTTATCGGCACCGGCGCGCAGCAGGGCCCGCACATCCTCCACGCTGCGCACGCCGCCGCCGACGCTGAGCGGGATAAAGCATTGCTCGGCCGTGCGGGCCACGGCATCCAGCAAGGTGCCGCGCCCCTCCAGGCTGGCGCTGATATCCAAAAAGCAAATCTCATCCGCGCCCTGGGCATCATAGGCCTTTGCCTGCTCGGCGGGATCGCCGGCATCGCGCAGGCCTTCAAACCGCACGCCCTTGACGACGCGCCCGTCTTTGACATCCAGGCAGGGGATGACGCGAATGGCCAGGCTCATGCCGCGGCCGCCAATGCGGCCTGGGCATCGATATCGCCATCATACAAGGCGCGGCCCAAAATCGCCCCGGATATGGCGCGCGCACCCGGATGGGCCGTGTGATGGCCGCGCAGCGCGACGAGATCGGCGAGATCGCGCAGCCCGCCCGAAGCGATGACCGGGGTGGAAACCGCATCGGCGATGGCCGCGGTGAATTCCACATTGACCCCGCTTTTCAGGCCATCGCGGCTGATATCGGTGACGATCAGGGCCGCCGCGCCGGCCTTGTCATAGATCCTTGCCAATTCCAGGGCATCCTGCTGGGTTTGCTGGGCCCAGCCCGCCACGGCCACCTTGCCATCGCGGGCATCGATGCCGATGGCGATCCGCCCCGGAAACCGCGCGCACGCGCTTTTGGCGAATTCGGGGTCGCGCACGGCGGCCGTGCCCAGCACCAGGCGGGCCACGCCCATGGCCAGCCAGCCTTCCAGCGCGGCCAGATCGCGCAGGCCGCCACCGAGCTGGATTTGCGCGCGCGTGGCGCGGAGGATGGCCTCGATCGCCGCCCGGTTGCGCCCGGTGCCGGCAAATGCCCCATCGAGATCGACCACATGCAGCCAATCAAAGCCGGCCTCAAGAAAGCTTTGGGACTGGGCGGCCGGATCGCGGCTGTAGAGCGTCGCGTCCTCCATGCGCCCGGCGCGCAGGCGCACGCAGGCCCCATCCTTGAGATCGATGGCGGGATAAAGGATCATGGCTTCCAATCCAGGAAGCGCGCGAGCAGCGCAAGCCCGGCCGTCTGGCTTTTTTCCGGGTGAAACTGCAATCCGATCAGGTTGTCCTGGGCCAGGGCGCTGGCGAAAACCTCATTATGCGTGGTGCGCGCGGCAATGGCATGGGCCGGGGCCTCATCCACGATGTAACTGTGGGCGAAATAAAAATGCGCCTGCGCGCCCAGCCCATCCAGCACCGGATGGCTGGCCAGCGGCTCAACCCGATTCCAGCCCATATGCGGGATCGGCCCCCCGGTGGGCGAGAGCGGCCGGCAGCGCCCGCCGATCCAGCCCAGCCCCTCATGCACGCCGTTTTCCTCGCCGCACGCGGCCAGCACTTGCATGCCCACGCAAACCCCCAAAAAGGGAATGGCGCGCTGGATGACCGCCTCGGTCAAAGCGGCCTCCAGGCCAAGGTCGGCGCGCAGGCCGGCCATGCACGCCCCGAACGCCCCCTGGCCGGGCAGCACGATGCGATCGGCCCGGCGCACGAATTCGGGATCGCTGGTGATGCGCACCTCCAGCTCGGGGCAAGCGGGATCGGCCGCGGCCAGCAGCGCGCGCTGCACCGAGCGCAGATTGCCCGAGCCGGCATCGATCACGGCGATCTGGATCATCTGCTAAAGGCTGCCCTTGGTGGAAACCGCCGCCCCGACAAAGCGCGGATCGGGCTCGATGGCTTGGCGCAAAGCCCGTGCGCAGGCCTTGAAGCAGGCCTCGGCCATATGGTGGGAGTTTTCACCGTAAAGCGTCTCGATATGCAGGCAGGCCCCCGAATGCATGGCCAAAGCCTGGAAGAATTCCTTGAACAATTCGGTGTCCATCTCGCCGATCTTGTCTCGGGCAAAGTGCACCCGCCAAATCAAATAGGGGCGATTGGCCAGATCCAGGCAGGCGCGCGCCAAGGCCTCATCCATCGGCACATAAGCATGGCCAAAGCGGCGCAGGCCCTTGAACTCGCCCAGGGCCTGTTTCAGCGCCTGGCCGATGCCGATGCCGACATCTTCCACCGTATGGTGCATGTCCACATGCAGATCGCCTTTGGCCTCGACGTGCAAATCCATGGCCGAATGCTTGGCGAAGCTTTCCAGCATGTGGTCGAAAAAGCCGATGCCGGTGGAAATGTTGGCTTCACCGCTGCCATCCAGCCCAAGTTGAATGGAGATGGCGGTTTCCCGGGTCGTGCGCTGAACGGCACCTTTACGCATGATTTACCTCAACACCCTCAAGGATATATTAGCGATTGGATTTAGACCATATCAATAGTTCTTGGGTATATAGCTGGGCTTTGCAATACTAAAGCCCAATTTAGCCTGTTAGGGTAAGCGCATGATACGGCAGAAGCCGGCGGATCGCGAGGGAGCGCGCATGACAATCGGCCTTTCGGGCCGGTTCGCGCTTTTGGCGTTTGCGCTTTTGGCCAGCGTGGCCGGCCTTGCCTATTGGGCGGCCAGCGATTTTACCGAGCGCCAAAGCGCGCGCTTTACCGCGCGATTGGCCCAGGAACGGGCCAATTCGGTGGCGGCTTTGGCCGCGGAGATCTTGTCCGCCGATCCGCTCGGCGCGGAGCGGGCGGGCCAGCAGGCCGCCGCGCAATTCCCCGACGGGGCCGGCATGATCGCCAGCCCGGGCGGAGAAATCCTGGCGGCCTGGGGCTCCAGTCAGGCCTTGCTGGATGGCGCGAATGCCCAGGCACCGATCCTTTCTGGGGATTTGGTGCTCGGGGAAGTCCGGCTGGCGCAGCAATATGGAGAGGCACCGGGCCTTTCCAGAGCCGAAAGCCTGAAGATTTTGGCGCAAATGGCGGCCGTCTTGGCCCTGGCCATGGCCCTGATCGGGCTGATGGTGCGCCAGGTTACCGGGCCGATCCGACGCCTGACGCGGTTTGCCGAGCAGCTTTCCCCGCAAACCCTGGCCAGTCGCATCACCATCCGCACGGGCGACGAGATCGAAACCTTGGCCGATTCCGTCAATGACATGGTTGGCCGGCTTGGGGAATCCATGCGCCGCGTGCAGCAATTGGCCTTCATCGATGCGGTCACCGGTCTGCCCAATCAAGAGCGCCTGCGCAATGATATCGATGCTGCCATCGATCGCCGCCGCGAGGATGGGGGCAATTGTGGCCTGGCCATTATCAGCTTCGATCGGCTGGCCCGAACGGTCGAAACCCTGGGTCGCACCGGCGGTGATGAATTGGTCCAGGCGCTGGCCCAACGCCTTGCCGATGCCGTCTCCAGCGCTGATGCCAATGTGCGCATCCTGGAAAGCCGTGAGCATCCCGCCATCCTGGCCAAGATTTCCGATAGCGAATTCGCCGTTTTGCTGCCCAGCCTCGGCGAGGAAAGCGATTTCGAGCGCTTTGTGCAATTGATCTGCGCCCCGTTCGGTCGCCCGTTCGAGCACCGCGAGACCCGCGTCACCTTGGGCTGCAATGTCGGGGCAGCCTGCCTGCCGCGCGATGCCGCCGAGGCCGATCTGGGCCTGCGCCATTGCCGCATGGCCTTGACCGCGGCGCGCAATGCCAGCCAGCCCATGCGCTTTTTCACTCCCTCGCTGGATCGCGCGGCCATCGAGCGCCTGACGCTGGAGCGCGAAATGCGCGTGGCCATCGAGTCCAACCAGTTCCGCGCGCATTTCCAGCCGAAAGTCTGCCTGCGCACCGGGCGCATCATCGGTGCGGAGGCGTTGGCGCGCTGGAACCGGTCCGATGGCATTTCCGTGGGGCCGGTGCGCTTTATTCCTCTGGCCGAAGAGGCGGGCATGATCGGGCCGATCGCCGAGGCGGTGCTGCGCGACGCCTGCTGGAAGGCGGCCGGCTGGCTGCGCGAGGGCCTGGACATGAGCGTGGCCGTCAATGTTTCGGCCATCCAATTGGGCGATGATCGCTTTCCGGCTTTGGTCCGGCGCCTGCTCGAGCAATCGGGCCTCAAGCCCGAGGCGCTGGAGCTGGAAATCACCGAATCGGTGGCCATGGATGATCCCGAGCGGGCCATGCGCATGGTCGGCCCGCTGCGTGAACTGGGCGTGCGCTTTGCCATCGATGATTTCGGCACCGGCCATTCCAGCCTGGCGGCGCTGACGCGGCTGCCCTTCGACGTACTGAAGATCGATCAGAGCTTTGTGCGCTGCCTGTCCACCGACAAGCAATCGGTCAGCATTATCGAGACGATTCTGGCTTTGGCCGTCAGCCTGAATTTTGAATCGGTGGCCGAAGGCGTGGAAACCGAGCTGGAAGCTGAATTCCTGCGCCGGCGCGGCTGCCCGGTGGCCCAGGGCTATCATTACGGCAAGCCCATGCCGCCGCTGGAGTTTTTGGCCACCTTGCGCGCGGCGCAAGAGCGCCAGGCCCAGCGCATCGCGCTTTGACAGGCCATTCTCACCCGACCCGCCCTCCTTGGGCGGCCCAGCGGGCCGAGCCAAGGATCCAGGACCTTGGCAAGCGCATCAATGGGTGCCCCTGGATCCCCGGCTTCGGCTGCGCCGAACCGGGGATGACGCAAGGTTTGGTTGAGAGCCTTCAAGATTTCTGTCATGCCGGTAGCCGACACCGCAGATACGCGCTGTTTCGCGAGGGGCAGGAAAGATGTAGATTGCCCCCATGACGCATGCTCGCATTATCTCTGATCCGAATGTCATGGGTGGCAAGGCCTGCATTGCCGGCACCCGCGTTCCGGTTCACATTGTGCTTGGCCATTTGGGCTCCGGGGCGTCGGTGTCGGACCTGGTCGCGGCCTATCCGTTTTTGACCGAGGACGATATTCACGCCGCGATCAGGTATGCTGCCGATTTGGTGGAGCATGAGGGCGTTGTCGCTGCATGAGCGACGGGCGCATGGCCGGCTTGCTGTTCGATGAGTGCGTGGATCGCACTCTGAGTGTCCCGGCGTTTGCGCCGCACAGGCGGATTGTCTTCTCCCGCGATCTGGCCCCGCGCGCCCTCGACACGAATGTCTTGGCACTGGCATGCGATCTTAAGATGATCCTTGTGACGGAAGATTTGGGATTTGGTCGGCTGATCTTCCAGAAGCGTCTCGCGGTGCCCGTTGGCGTCATCATCATCGCCCTTGAGCCGATGCCGCGTCAGCAGCGCGGTACGTATCTGGCGGAGCGGGTGCCGGAAGTCCTCGAAAGGGTGACAGGCGCGTTGGTGACCTTGGGACCAAAACGCATTCGGGCACGCGTCTTCCCTGCCATTGCATCGTCATAGTGACGCAAGAATTTGTTGGTGCTCAGGACCTCCGCCACGCCAAAGGCGGCGCGCAGCGCGGAGCATTGGCATCCCTCGTCAACATGGATCCCACCGATC
>CAZAGL010000145.1:0-6094 GCA_964484435.1 uncultured Caulobacteraceae bacterium | reverse complement strand
GGCCGCCAGCGATACAGGCCGCTGCGGATTGCGGTCGCCCCTCGTTTTGCTACAACGGGCTCCGTCGAGAACGCCCTGGAGAAATTGCTGCGGATTGCGGTCGCCCCTCGTTTTGCTACAACTAGGGCAGGGCGGATCGGATCGGTATATGTGCTGCGGATTGCGGTCGCCCCTCGTTTTGCTACAACAATCGTCATCCTCTGTGTTGCTTGCGATCCGCTGCGGATTGCGGTCGCCCCTCGTTTTGCTACAACCCCCCGCAGATGCGGGCGTGGCATCGCGCCGCTGCGGATTGCGGTCGCCCCTCGTTTTGCTACAACAGGATTTGCGAAAACCCTTGAAACCATTGCTCCATTTGCCCGCCCAGCACGCTAAAAAAGCTCCAGCTGGGCGGGCGGTGGCGGCGTGGACGTCCGTTTTTTTCCGATGAACACTCTGGTTCTGCCAAACTGGCGGTCTGTGATGATCATGAAACGCACCTCTCCGGCGGCGGGCACCAAAGCGCCCATGCGGGCCATATGGACCTCGGCGTTTTCGATCGAGGCGCAATGGCGCGTATAAATCGAATACTGCATCATTGAGAAACCATCTTCGAGCAAGTTTTTGCGAAACGTCGCATAGGCTTTGCGCGCTGCAGGTGTGTCCGTGGGCAGATCGAACATCGCAATGACCCACATGGATCGCCACCCCCAGGGCAGGACAGGAGCGGGGGCCGCATGGCGCCCCATCAGTCGGATTCTACCGGGATATCTTGCGGCTTCAGCGGCATGCCTTCTGGCAAGGCCAGCGCCCTGTCGCCGCCTGTCAGGGTGCGGGCCAGTGAGGCTGCGCTGGCTTCCATTCCAAGCAGCAAAGGCAAACGGCGCCCGCCCACTACAATGGTTTCGTTAAAGATGGAGAGTAGGGCGGCACGCGTTGGCCGATCGTCGAGCACCAATGGCGCGTCGCCGTTATCCATGGCCATGCGCTTCACGCGCCAATCCACAAACGGGCGATAGGGCTCCAAGAGGTCATCGGCCAGGCAGAAGGCATTGGAGCGGTTCTTGTGAAACACGCCCAAAGAGGGGATCAGCCCTGCCGCCACAATGGCACGCGCAATTGCGGCGCGTAGGATGGCGTAGCCGTAGTTCAAGGCCGCATTGGCACCTTCCGCGTGGCGATCGCGCCGGAACGCTTTGCCAAACAGCCGCGGCCAATAGCGTTGCGCGGCTTGAGCCTCACGATTGTCCGGGTCGCCAGAACGCACTGTTTTGGCAAACACGGCCAGCCCGCCATCGTCTGGCGTGTAAGCCTTGAGAACGTGGCCCTGCTGGGTGATTTTGGCCATGATCAGCGATTGCCAGGCGCGCTTGCGCACCGGTTCGCTGGCCTCGATCTGGGCCCGGTGGCGTTCGGTCGCGGCGTGGTGGCCATCGAGGGGCAACATCATGCCAGCCGGCAGGTGATCCTTGCCGGTGACCAAAACGGTGGCACCGGCGGCCAGCAACTCGATGAACACGGCCTGGGTATAGGTGGCACGGAGATCGTCCACGATCACAACGCCAAGGTCTTCGATCGGCAACGTCGCCTTGGGCATGTCCGGCCGCTCCACCACCAGCTGGCGGTGGGCCACCGATAGGCGCGTGCCAAGGGTCGCGAACTCGATGGTCTTGCGTAGCATGGTCGGTCTCTGGCCTCGAGGCCCTCCCACCATGCCAACGCAAAGATCGGACCATTTACCAAGCCCAGTTAGTCACTGGCCTTGCGCAAACGGCCAATAGGGTCAACAGACACCTTTCGGACGCCCTCTCTAGACATCGAAGTTGGGTTTGGGCGTGAAGTAGTCATGCCATTCGCATCATTTGTACGCTTGATGATCACTTGCCCGTTTGACCAAACCCCCGTGACCGTCCAATAGCCCTTTTTGTCGCCGGTTGGGAAATCAACGATGTCGCCCTGTGCCAGCGACATGACAAACCGGCAGCCATCCCTCACCCGCCGCACGACAGGTTCGCGCTTGGCCAGCCGTCTTGAGGCTTCAAACAAGCTCACGACTTCGAACTCGGCCTTGCCGTCCGGTCCTTGATAGATGGCGATGTGATGATTTGAGCCCAGGTCCGCATAACCTGTCGAAACAGGTGCCATCAATGAGCGTTGCTGCTTAACCAAAAGCCGAACACTTTTGATCTCCGCCCCGCCGTCGCTGACGCGCGGATAACTGCTCCACTTAATCTTTTTTGGATCGCCGCCCTGAGCCGCCAGAAATTCCTGCATCACCTGGCGCACATGCGGATCGCGGATGTCCTGGTATTCGCCTCTCGTCAGCGCTTCGGCCTTCTTCCGACGGACAAAGAAACGATAAGCGCCGTCGGTCTCGCCGGTATCGCCATAGACCGTCTCCTTGTGCAGCGGGCCGGATACCTTCTTGCGGACCCGATGTGACACGATGATTTCGGCGACGGCCTTTTCTGCATCCTGCCGAATGCTGGCCCACGGCGGCGCGATATGCGGCGCTTCAGCGCCGGCCGCGCGCGGATCATCCTTGAGCTGCCAATAGCGCGACAGCCGGTTGGTGACACCCGGCGCGGTGCACGCGACGGTGAGGGCGTCCACGGCGTGATGGCGATGGTCACCCCGGTTCTTTTCGCCGCTATCGCCCAGCAAATTGTTCAGCCCCCACAGCTTGCGCAGATGGGCCGTCACTTTCCCATTGACGGCTTGCACAGTCACCGGCGCGGTCGGCCCCACATCCGGCCAAAGGCGTTTCAACTGCACCATAGCCTGACGCGCGGCGTAGCCGGTATCGTTCAATTGGCGGCTGGCGAAATCATCCGGAATTGCTTCAGCGAGAAACCGCTTCACCTTTGATCGCGCCATGCCCGGGCTGCCTTTCGACGCCCTCATCTTCATCAAGCGGTCTTGGACGGCGGCCCACCCATCCAGATCACTGGCAAAGTGCTCAAAAGGTGTCTGATTTCCCTTCGCCGCGTTGATGTCCTTTCGGCAGAGCGTCTTGTTTTTGAAACTGTCGTCCAGCGAGCGAGACCGCGGCCAGATGTGCTCAATCTCGAACTCGCCGGTGCGAAACAGCTGATCAAAGCCGATGAGATCGCCCGTATACGGACATGTTTCGCCGCACTCCTTCCAAAGCAACCACTTTTCCACATCTCGCCTTGACGGCTCTGCGAAGCCGGCCTTCTTCATCTCTTCCTCGGCGGTCCTACGCTCCTCCTTCTGGTCCCGCATCGCTTTGTTGATTTCCTCGCGCTCGACTTTGCCTTTGCCGACATCGCGGGCCAGTTCGATGCGGATCAAGTCCGGTTTGCGGCCGCAGAAATTGATCAGATTGTTCACGACCTTGCGCAGTTCGTTTTGAACGCGCACGACGGTGGGGTTGCGCAATTGCTTCATGCGGGCGGCCTCATCGGGATGCGCCGGGCTTTGCAGTTTGTCGAGAATTTCACCGCTGGCTTGGACGCGATTTGGGAAGGTGTTCTGACGCCACGCGGCCCAGGCGGGGCTGTTCAGCATCGCCCCCATTCTCACGCCGTTGTCCAGCTCCCGCATGAGCTTCTCGATCGCCGATGCGGAAAACGCATCCCAGCCGGTCGGGAAGCTGAGTTTGGCCAAGGCGGCGACCTGTTCGGCTGTCGCACCAAAACACACCGCGAAAGTTGCCGCTGCGGCTTCGCGGTCTGTTACCCGCTCTTGCTCTCGCTTGATCACCACGCGCTGCGCGCCAATCCGGCCATAATCGGCCTCGCGCAATTTCTCGGTAGCGGCCCGGATTGCGCTCTTGTGGGGGTGGTTTGCCCAAGCATCACCAAAAATGGCGGCGAGTTTGGCTTCGATCGGATTGCCCGGCGTGCTTTTTTCCCCAGCGGCTTCCAAGTTGAACTTTATGTGCTTGGCGGACTCGCCGCGTGCTTGGAACAACGGTTCCAGCGCCTTGCGAATGCCGCCAAACGTCATCGAGCCCTGAACATGCAGGTGTGCCAGCACCGCGGCGCGTTCGGCTTGATCGAGGGGCCGTCTGTTGCCGCTTTCAATCTCAAGATTGTTGAGCCGCTCCAGCATCCGCCGCTGTGCCGAAAGCCAGCTGCCCTTGGCCGCAAGCGGCGCTCCAGGCTCCAACCGGCATTCGCCCAACGTGTTCAAGCGCCAAAACACGGGTTTTTGTGCGAAGATGATGTCGGACAGGTGCGTCTTGTTTGTGTCGGTCAATATCTCCGGATGAAAGACCTTCTGAGCCTCCCATAGGCGGTTGAACTCATCCTCTACGTGCCGCCGCAAGGCGTGTGCGCCGCGGCTGCGTTGGCCCGGCGGTGTGCGGGCCAAGTGTGTGCCCAACGTTTCGCCGCTTATGTCGAGCGCGGCGATGGTGGACAGGCGTACGCCGAGGTCTTTGTCCTCGGTTGGGGCCTTGCTTTCGCCGCCCTCGACCGCGCTGCCATCCTCGTTTTCCTCCAGATCCTTGCCGCGAAAATGCCGGCGCTTGGCGAGGTGATAGAGCGCACGGGCCAATTCGTCGGCTTCTAGTTTCTCCGTTAGCCCCCGGCTGCGCAGTGCGATCGGGTCTCGCTGCATGAGCACGTCCCATGCGGTCGTGCCAAACTTCGGCATGAGGCCCACAGCAAACAGCGCTTCCACAAGGTCACGCCTGCGCTGCTTTCGTCGCCGCAATTGCCGCCGCATCATCCGCTTTGTGCGGCGCGTCTGGTTCAAGGGCGTGCCGTCGGGATCGCGCGCTTCCGGAAATATGCGCGTGCCCATCCGCAAGATTTCGCCGCTCTCGGCACTTTCGTCGAACGCGATGGCGGCAAAGCCGATCGAGGTCGAGCCGATATCAAATCCGAACACCAGTTGCCGCAAAGCGCTTGCCCCTCAAAATTGATGATGCTAACCCTTCGAACGTAGCAAAACGAGGGGTGATCGCTTTTCGCAAGCAAATCGATCCTTCGAGCGGGCTCGGCAACCCAAGATCGATGCCGGTTTCTCAAACGCCCGTTGCCGCAAGCGACGGGCGTTTTTGCGATTGGGGCGAGTTTGGCGTGCGGGAGCTCAACATTGCTGTGATCAGCTTCGGCCGCGCCGAACCGGGGAAAACGGGGGGCGGATGATCTCAATACCCATCCGTCATGCCGCCCTCTCGCCCGCCAGGCGCGAAGGCGCTCCAAGCTGGCCCTATCCGCGCCGGGTGATTTCATAAAGCGCGATGGCGGCGGCCATGGCGGCGTTGAGGCTTTCCATGGCCGGGGCCATGGGGATGCAGGCCAGGCGCTCGCAGCGCGCGCTGACCAAGGTGCGCAGGCCCCTGTCCTCGGCGCCGATCACCAAAGCGATCGGGCGCGGATCGCGCAGCGCCTCACTGGCGGGCAAAGCGGCCCCCCCGGCCAAGCCCACGCAGCAATAGCCCGCATCGCTTAACTGCTCGATCGTGCGGGCGATATTGACGACGCGCGCATGGGCCACCAGATCGATCGCCCCAACGGCGGCCTTGGCCAGCGCCCCCGTCAGCGGCGGGGATTTGCGATCCTGCAAGATCACAGCGCGCACCCCAAAGGCCGCAGCCGAGCGAAACATCGCCCCGACATTCTGCGGATCGGTGACGCCGTCCAGGATCAAGACGGGGCGACCATCGGGGGGCAGGCAGGCCTCTTCCAGGCTCAGCGGCTCTAGCGGGGCGGCCTTGAGCGCCAGGCCCTGATGCACGGCGAAAGGCGGCAGCAAGCGATCGAGATCGGCGGGCTCCAGGAGATCGAAGGCGAGGCCCTTGGGCACATGCTCGGTGCCATTACGCGTTGCCACCAGGCGCTGGATTTTGCGCGCACGATTGTTCAGCGCCGCCAAAACGGCGTGCACGCCCCAAATCCAGCCCGGATCGGTGGCAGGGGCTTCAAAGCCGCGCTTGCGGGGCACAAAAGGCTTGCGTTCGCCCTTGAGCGGGGGAGGGGACCTCACTATAAGACGCGCTCCGTGATGTTTTGGGGCGATGCTTGGCCCGGCCAAGTCCTTGCTCTAAGAGGGGATTGCGTGCAAGCGTGCGCGCGATCGCGGCGCGGAAGGGTGGCCGAGTGGTTAATGGCAGCAGACTGTAAATCTGCCCGCGAGAGCG
>CAZAGL010000144.1:0-6147 GCA_964484435.1 uncultured Caulobacteraceae bacterium | reverse complement strand
TGGCGCGCGCGGCCTCCTGCTCCCTGATGAGGCCCTGCTGGAGCCGCGCACGGCTTTGCGGGCTCTGCGCGAATGGGCGCAGGCGCGCGGAGTGCAATATGTCGATGGCAATGGGGTCGTCGAAATCCTCAGCGAGCCGGGCTGTATCGTTGGGGCGCGCCTGAAAGATCGCAGCCTGGTGTGCGCGCAGGCCATCGTGCTGGTCCCCGGGGCGTTTGCCAATGCCGCCTTACGCCGCGCTGCCCCCCAATTGGAGCAGCTCGTCCCGGCCAGAGGCTGTTTGATCGAGTTTCAGACGCCGCAGGAAGAAAACGGCCCGATGCAGCGGGGCGAGGGCATTTATCTGGCACCGCAGCCCGGCGGGTGCCTCCTGGCCGGGGCCAGCATGGAATTTGGAATGGCCAGCCCCAAGCCCGATCCGGATCAATTGGCAATTCTGCGTGACCGCGCCATCGCCTTGCGCCCCGATTTGCAGCACGCCCCCTGGGCCGGGCGGGCCGGGGTGCGGGCCATGAGCCCGGATTGGAGCCCCCTGATTGGCCGCACCCCGATTGATGGCCTGTTTCTGGCCGCAGGCATGGGCCGCAATGGCTGGTTGCTGGCCCCGGTGACGGGGCGCATGGTGTGCGCTTATGTATTCGGCGAAGCGCTGGCGCCGCTGCACACGGCATTTTCACCGGATCGGTTCGCATCATGATGCCTCTGCCCAGTTCCATGGATTTCAACGAAAACCAGAAGGCCATCCAAGATAGCGTGCGGCGCATCTGTGCGCGCTTTGATGATGCCTATTGGGCCAAAACCGATGAAACGGGCGTCTTTCCCGAAGACTTCGCCGCCGCCTTGGCCGATGGCGGCTGGCTGGGCGTGGCCATGCCCGAGGCGGTGGGCGGGGCGGGCCTCGGCCTCACGGAGGCGGCCATCGTCATGCAGACCATCGCCGAGAGCGGGGCCGGGTTTTCGGGCGCTTCGGCCGTGCATCTCAACATTTTCGGCCCCATGCCGATCGTCAAATTCGGCACGAAGGAGCAGCAGCAGCGCTTTTTGCCGAGGCTGATCTCGGGGCAGGATAAATCCTGCTTCGCGGTGACGGAGCCCAATTCCGGCCTTGATACCGCCAGCCTGCAAACCAAAGCCGAAAAGCGCGGCGATACCTATATCGTGCATGGCCGCAAAATCTGGACAACCGGGGCCCAGCGCGCCGACACGCTGCTGCTGATCGCGCGCACCACCCCCAAAGAGCAATGCGCCAAGCCCACGCAGGGGCTTTCGCTGTTTTACACCCGTTTCGATCGCGCCAGGATCGAGGCCCAGCCGATCCCCAAAATGGGCCGCAAAGCGGTGGAGTGTAATACGCTGTTCATCGACAGCCTGGAAATCCCCGAGGCGGATCGCATCGGCGAGGAGGGCAAAGGCTTCCATTATCTGCTGGCCGGCCTCAATCCTGAGCGGGTGCTGTTTGGCGTCGAGGCCATCGGACTTGGCCGTGCGGCTTTGGCCAAGGCGGCGCGCTATGCCCAAGAGCGCGTGGTGTTTGGCCGCCCGATCGGGCAAAACCAGGGGGTGCAGCACCCCTTGGCGCGCAGTTGGGCGCATCTGGAGGCGGCCAATCTTTTGGCCTTCCAGGCGGCGGCCTTGTACGATTCGGGCCGCGATTGCGGCGCGCAGGCCAATGCCGCGAAATATCTGGGCGCGGAGGCGGGCTTTGAGGCCTGCGAGGCGGCCGTCTTGGCCCATGGCGGCATGGGCTATGCCCGGGAATATCATGTGGAGCGCTATTTTCGCGAATCCATGATCGCCCGCATCGCGCCCGTCTCGCGCGAGATGATTTTGAATTTCATCGCCGAGCGGGTGCTGGGCCTGCCCAAAAGCTATTGATCCGGCAGGCGAGGGGCGGCGGCCCGGCGCAGGCGATCCACAATGGCCTCACCGAGGCCCGTTTCCGGGATGGGCGCGACGGCGATGACGGCCGGCCCGCGCGCATCGAGGGCGCGCAGATAGCCGAAAAGATTGGCACTGGCCTGCGCCATATCCCCGCTCGGGCTGAGATTGAGATCGCCTTCGATCACGCCAAAGCCTAAATGCGCCTCACCGGGAATTGCCTCCCGGGCATCGAGGCGCAAGGCCGCGCGCGGCGCATAATGGCTGGCCAATTGGCCGGGCGCATCGATCCTGGTTCCTGCGGGCTGCACGCTCAGCGGGCCGATCAGCGCCTCGATACGATCGCGCGTGATCGCGCCCGGGCGCAGCAAGGCGATGCCCTGCTCGTCGCAGCGCAGGATTGTCGATTCGATGCCGATGCGGCAGGGGCCGCCCTCCAGAATGGCAAAGAGGCCGCTGGGGAATTCTTCCAGGACATGGGCGCTGGTGGTGGGGCTGATGCGGCCGGAGCGATTGGCGCTGGGGGCCGCCAATGGGAAGTCGCAGGCTGTGAGCAAGGCCAGCGCCACGGGATGGGCGGGCACGCGCAGCGCTACGCTATCAAGGCCGGCGCGCGCCAGGTCGCAGACATCGCACCCTGCAGCGGCCGGCACGATGAGCGTCAGCGGGCCGGGCCAGAAGGCCTCGCCCAGCGTGCGGGCCTGGCGGGTGAAGCGGCCTTGGCGCAGCGCCGCTTCCATATCCGCCACATGGGCGATCAAGGGATTGAAGCGCGGGCGGCTTTTCAGGGTGTAAACCGCGCTGACGGCTGCCGGATTGCGCGCATCGGCGGCCAGCCCATAGACGGTTTCAGTGGGCATGGCCAATGGCGCGCCATCGCGCAAGGCTGTGGCGGCCGCCTCCAGCTCCGCCACGTCAGACGCCTTGATCCTGCTCATTGTGCCGCTTGGGGCCCCGTCGCTGGCCGGGTATTGGCCACGAGCACAATATCCAGGGGGATTTTGGCCGAGACCCATTCGGCGCTGGCATCGCTGCCGACGCCGATTTTCAGCGCCAGCCGATCTAGCTCCACCCGGCCCTTGGCCGAGGCGCTTTGGCCTGTTTGCGTAAGTTGGAAGGGCAGGCGCACAAGGCTGGCCTCCCCCTTGATCGTCAGCCGGCCTTCCATGACGAAATTACCGGGCGAAATCTGCGAAAACCGATCGCTTTCAAACATGGCCAGCGGGAATTTGGTGACATCGAACCAATCGCTTTCTTTGAGCGAGCTTTCCTGCAATTTGCTGCCGGTGCGGGCGCTGGCGGTTTCGATCACGACCAGAGCCTTGGCATGGGCCAGATCAGCGGGATCAAAGCGCACCGAGGCGTTGAAGCGCTCAAACCGCCCGGAAAAAGCATTGCCCGCATGCGTGCCGGAAAAGCCGATGCTGCTGGCGGGCAATTGCACATCCCAGTTTTCGCCGGGCACGGCTTGCAGTTTGGGGGGCTGGGTGCTGGCCGCCTGCGCCTGGGCCAGATCGATGGCCGGGGCACCCGCCTCGGGCGCTGCGGCGGGGGAACAGGCGCAAAGCGCCAAGGCGCAAGCGGCGGCCAAAAGCCAGGTTTTCATCGTCCATCTCCAGCAGGTGCGCGCGGCTTCAGCCCGGGCAGCATATGGGCCAGAACGTGATCGCGATCGATAAGATGGTGCTTCAGCGCGGCGGCCACATGCAACACGATCAACCCGATCGCGCCATAAGCCAACACTTCGTGCGCCTCGATCGCTAGCTCGCCTAGGCTGCGGCGTGCATCTTCGCCCAGGCTGGCGATGAAAGGCAGATGCGGGATCTCGATCAGGCCGAACCAGACGGTCGGCACGCTGAAGAAGCGCTCAAACGATTCCGACCAGCCGGTGGAAACATAAGCCCAGCCTGAAAGCGGCATGGCAAACATCAGCACGTAAAACAGCACATGCACGCTCTTGGCCAAAAAGCGCTCATGCGCCGGCATGCCTTCGGGCAGAGCGGGTGCGGAATGGCTGAGGCGCCAGCCCAGCCGAAACAGGCTGAGGGCCAGCACCGTGAGGCCGAAGGATTTGTGCAATTGAAACACGCCGAAGGCCAGATCGCGGGTGGCATCTTCATGGATGGCTTCCACCATCCATAATCCCGCGCCGATCTGGCCAAGGATCAGGATGGCGATCCCCCAATGCAGGAGGATCGCCACCAGGGAATAGCGGGAAGGGGCCGAAGGTTGTGCCAACAGCTCTCTCCCGTCAGCTTATTGCGCGGCGGGCGCGGCCGGTGCCGGGGGCGGCGTGGGGCCGTAGAATTCGCCGTTGAACTCGATCTCGACCTCATCGCTGAGCGCGCCGTTGAGGAAGCCATCGGTGGCGATGCCATAATCGGAGCGCTTGATCGTGCCCTCGGCCTCGAAGCCGACAGCCGGGGCCTTGGTGAAGGGGTGCTCAGCCACTTGGCCGGAAAGCTCCACCTCAAAAGTCACCGGCTTGGAAACTCCGCCGATGGAGAGATCCCCCACCAGCGTGCCCTTGTTGCCGCCATCTTGCGTGAAGCTGGTGGAGGTGAAGGTGATTTTGGGCTGCTTTTCCGAACCGAGGAATTGCTTGGCCAGGGCCTCATCCCAGGTTTTGTACGGGCTGCCTTTGTGCGTGGCCTGGAAGTTTCCCGAATAATCGGTGCGCACGCTGGCCGCATCGGCCGTGAAGCTGAGGCTGGAGGCGGTGGGATTGGCGGCATCCACTTTCAGCTTGGCATCGAATTTGGTGAGGCGGGCGTTGTATTCGGCCAGGCCCAGATGCAGGATATCAAAGCGCAGGCTGGCATGGTTGGGATCCACGCTGTATTCGCCAGACGGAATAACCAAAGCCACGGGCGCGGGCGGCGGGGCCACTTCCGGCTCAGCAGCGACGGGCGCGGCCGGGGGCGAGCAGGCCATGGCCAAGGCTGCCAAGCTGATCACAGCGAGCAATTTGCGTTTCATCATAATCTCCATGAGGCACCCCTCCGTGCCCAAAGCACGCGCCCTATAGCCCGAAAGTTAACGCGGTGCATCAACAAATGCGCGTGCAGCGGAGCAGGCCGGGGGTGCAGAGCGCGTTTTGCCGGTCTATGCATGGTGCGCCCCCGGAGGACGAGACGATGACTTATGCCGCACCGATGAAGGATATGCGCTTCGCGCTGGACCATTGCGCCGGCTTTTGGCGCCTCAGCGAGGGCTTTCCCGATCTCGATGCCGGCGTGCTTGAAGCGGTCTTGGAAGGGGGGGCGGCGCTGGCCGGGGATGTGCTGGCCCCGCTCAATACCGCTGGGGATCGGCACGGCCTGAAGCTGGTGGGCGATGCGGTGGCCACGCCGGCTGGCTTTGATCGGGCCTATGCGCAATTCCTGGAAGGGGGCTGGCAGGGCCTTTCGGCCGATCCGCAATTTGGCGGGCAGGGCTTGCCGCGGGCATTGACCTTGGCCGTCCATGAAATGCTGCAAGCTGCCAATATGGCCTTTGCGCTGTGCCCGATGCTGACGCTCGGGGCCATCGAGGCGCTGAGCGCCCATGGCAGCGATGCCCAGCGCCGCGACGTGCTGCCGCATCTGGTCAGCGGGGCCTGGACGGGCACGATGAATTTGACCGAGCCGCAGGCCGGCTCGGATGTGGGGGCCTTGACCACCAAGGCGATCCCCCTCAGCGATGGCCGTTATGCCCTCCACGGCCAAAAGATTTTCATCACCTGGGGAGAGCATGATCTGGCGCGCAATATCGCCCATTTGGTGCTGGCCCGCTTGCCCGATGCCCCGGCCGGCTCACGCGGGGTGTCCTTGTTTCTGGCGCTGCGCAATCATGTGGACGCCAGTGGAGCCATCGGCGCGCGCAATGATCTGCGCTGTATCGGGCTGGAGCACAAGCTGGGCATCCACGCCTCGCCCACATGCACCATGGCCTTCGAGGGGGCGCAGGCCAGCCTGATCGGTGCGCCCAATCAGGGGCTGGCAGCCATGTTCACCATGATGAACTCGGCGCGTTTGCATGTCGGCATGCAGGGCGTGGCCATCGCCGAGGCGGCTTATCAAAAAGCGCTGGCCTTCGCCAAGGAGCGCCGCCAGGGCCGCGCCGAGGGGCAGCTTTCCCATGCCCCCAGCGCCATCATCGCCCATGCCGATGTGCGGCGTATGTTGATGGGCATGAAGGCGCGGATCGCGGCGGCCCGGGCCATCTGCCTTGAAACCGCCGTCCAGGCCGATCTGGTACTGAAGCCCGGCAAGCGCGCCATCGTGCCGA